>JALWKH010000001.1 GCA_026996635.1 Bacteroidales bacterium
CATCCGGTAAACGAATAAAAATACTTAACTGACCAGGGTCTTCGCTATTTTGAAATAACTCTCTAGCCGGTACAATAAATGTAATTACTTACACACCTAATGATTCAAACATAAGAGGAAGCATTTTTTCCGAATACGGGTCGTTTAACACAATCCAAACCGGTTTTAATGTCAGACAAAAGCCTAAATTCGTAAAAAGTTTTTATTATTCTCTTTCAGGCAAATACGACAAGTCTGACGGATACTTGCCTGTTCCCGACTCATTACGGTTGCCTACAGATACAACTTATTTTTTTCAAGATTTTGCATTAAATTTAAAAACAGGGTACAAAGACAAAAATAGTACCTTTGAAAGTAATTTTACATATTATGATGATTTACGCGGTCAAGGCACTAAAATCAAGCTAAAAAACGGATCTACCACGCAGTTTGACACATACCGGACTAATCTTAAATACAGGCATTCTTGGAAAAATCTTTCATGGCAAACAATTATTTTTTATCAACGAGAAAACTACCAAAAAGAAATAGAAAAAGAAAAAAAAGATGTTTATACTTTGATTGATGTAAATTCGGTAAGACAAGATTACGGAATTATAACTTTTTCAGAGTATAATCTAAGAAATATTATTTTGTCCTATGGCTTTGACTTAAAAAAAGGAGAAGTCGATGGCAATGATACATACAAAACTTCAACCGATGTTGTGAAAAACAACGGCAGTTTGCTAAACTCAAACCTTTACCTGCAAAACGATATGAAATTGGGTAGATTTACAACCATCGCAAACATAAATTTTTCGTTTTACGAATTTCAAGGCGGACAATTTAAAATTTTAAACCCTACGGCGGCAACGAGTTTTATGCTTCAGGACACTGCCACATTAAATTCCTCTACTGATTTTAACATATCTCCAAGGATATCAGCCCAATATAATCTAACCCAAGACATAAGCCTTTATGCAATTATTTCGACAGGTTACAGGACACCTACCCTTGATGATTTAACCAGAAGCGGATTTGTTAATATCGGATACAAAATTGCAAATCCTGATTTAAAGCCGGAAACAATTAAAAATTTTGAAGGCGGAATAAAATTCTCAAAAAACAAATTAGAAATACGTATTTCCGCATATTATTCAATAGGAGAAAATTTTATGCATTATATTTTTACAGGCAAAACAATTTTCGGCGGCAGAAAAAAAGTTTATCAAAAACAGAATATTACCGAAGTAAAAATCAAAGGCATTGAAGTAAACGGTAAAATAAATATAAACAATAACTTGTCAATCGAAACAAACTATACATACAATCAAGCCCGTATAAACAAATTTGATTCCGTGCCCGAAATAGAAGGTAATTTATTGCCTTTTTCCCCATTAAACACAATTAAAATCATTACGCTTTACAGGACCGGCAAATTAGAAATCTGCCCCACACTCTCTTATTATGATATAATGTACACAGATGAGGAAAACACAAATCCCGTCAACAATTTTGTAGATGCAGGAATTAAGGCAGGAGTATATTTTTTCAAGAACCTGAAATTATACGTTTCCGTTTCTAATATTTTCAATCGTCAATATTTTGTAAATCCTTACGAGTTGTCAATAGGAAGGTTTGCCAAACTTGGCTTGAAATACAATTTTTAATGCGAAAACACATAACTGAGAATATTTGCCCCCATTTTTAGAGCAGCTTCTCTTTTTTCAGGCGGGTCGTGGTGAACTTCAGGGTCTTCCCATCCGTCCCCCAAATCGCATTCGTAGTCATAAAACACTACCAACCTGCCGTGATAAATTATACCGAATCCTTGTGGTGGTAAACCGTCGTGTTTGTGGATTTTAGGCAATCCGTGCGGGAAATCATATTTTTGGTGGTAAATCGGGTGGTCAAAAGGCAATTCTACCAATTCGGCATCTGGGAAAACTTTTTTCAATTCCCGCCTTATATACTTATCAAGTCCGTAATTGTCTGATATATGTAAAAAGCCCCCCGAAATCAGATACTTTCGCAAATTTGCCGCCTCCTCAGGAGTAAAATAAATATTCCCGTGTCCCGTAATATGAACATAAGGATAATTGAATATTTCCATACTTCCCGGTTCAACTGTAGCATACTCCGGATCAATGTTGGTACCGAGATTTTCATTGCAAAACTTGGCAAGATTCGGCAGAGAAGTAGGGTTTGCATACCAATCCCCGCCTCCACCGTATTTCAGCAGGGCAAGTTTGAAACTGTATTCCTTTCCGTTATTTTTTTGTGCTAAAGCTGAAGAAAAAATAACCAATAAGCCAATAATAAGAAAAAATAGCTTTTTCATACCACAAAGATAAATCTTTACATCAATCATCATTTTAATAACTGAAAATTATTTACATTTGTTTTAAATCCATTGTTATGAAAAAACATTTAATAAATCTGACCGCTATTCTTTTATTGGTATTTTTATCACAAACCGTTAATGCAACTATATATCATGTTGATCCTGTTCACGGCAGTGATACCGGAGACGGTTCTGCTGCACATCCGTGGAAAACCATAGAGAATGTCATAAACAATAATTTGATAGAAAGTATGTCGTATGTTACGCCTTATGATTCTGCAAATCCCCAAATTGTAGAGAAGAACACGGGATCACCTGTAAAACCTGGCGACACATTGTACTTGTATAACGGTATTCACGGGGAAATCAACCTTGTAAATTATGTTAATCCCGAATACATAACTATAAAAAATGCCCCCGGTCATTTCCCGATAATAAAACGCATTCATGTCCAAGCAGGCAGTAAATGGCGTTTTGAAGGATTGGAGATAAGCGGAGAACCTTATGATGAATATTTTAATGATAAAATTGTTTTTTTCGAATCACACAGTTGGCAAGGTCCTGTGTCAAATATCGAGATGAAAAATTGCAGAATTTACAGTACTATAACTGCTTGGGAAGATTCTACGGATTGGATTACCAAAGCAAGTGACGGCATAGTGATTTGGGGAGACAGTGTACAGATAAAAAATAACATACTCACAAATGTGCATTTCGGTATAATTATGCTGGGAGACCATATCACGGTTTCAGGCAATTCCATAACAAATTTCTCGGCTGACGGAATAAGATTAACGGGTTCTTACGATATAGTTGAAAAAAACATAATAAAAAATTGCTACGATGTGGACGATAATCATGACGATGGAATACAGTCATTTACTACCGGAGGGCTTGTTGTAAATAATAATGTTGTAAGGCAAAATATAATTTTGAATTATGAAGACCCAAACCAGCCTTTACTTGGACCATTACAAGGGATTGGCTGCTTTGACGGACCGTATGAAAATTGGGTTGTGGAAAACAATCTCATAATCGTAAATCATTGGCACGGTATCTCATTTTACGGATTAAAAAACGGTAAAATTGTAAATAATACAGTGTTAGACCCAAATTTGAACGATACAATAGGACCTTGTTGGATAAAAATAGATGATTTGCAAAACGATTCAAGTGAAAACTGTATAGTTGTTAACAATATAACCAATAGTATTGCACCAACACAAAATTCATTTGTGCAAAATAATTTAGTTATAACTTCATATCAGCAATATGATTCTAATTTTGTTGATTACGCATCATTTGATTTTCATCTAACTTCAAATTCTTTGGCAATTGATGCGGGTTGTGATTCATTATCGCCCGTTATTGATTTGGACGGGAATGCCAGACCGGAAGGATCACACACAGACATAGGTTGTTACGAATATAATCAATTGTCATCAATTATGAATATAAAAAGTAGAAATTTCAATGTCTATCCCAATCCTGCATCCTCAACTTTACATATTGATGGGAACCCGTCACTTTTTAACATAAAAATATTAACTCTGGAAGGAAAAGTAATAAAAGAACAGAAAAATGTTATCATACCTTCAGAGATAGATATTTCTAATATAAAAGAGGGTGTTTATATTCTACAACTTCAAAAGGGAAAAAAACTAAAAAACATAATTTTCATAAAAAACTAATTATTAACGATAAAAAATTATATACAGGAGTTAAGTCTTGTAGAAAGAAAAAAATTTTTTTCATATTATAAAAATTATTTATATTTGTAAAGTGAAAAATTATGGGTTATGAAAAGGAAAATTATTAGTTTGATTTTTTCAATCACTGTATTTGCAAATTGGTCTGTGGCTCAAACAGTTATTACAGACGATAGCACTTATACACAAACCAGTACTAATGCAATTTTAGAAGTACACTCTTCTCAAGGTAACAAAGGTATTTTGATTCCACGTTTAACAACAGCACAGCGGACATCAATGGCAATGACATCCGCTGATGACGGTTTAGTAGTTTATGACACGGATACCAAGTCTTTTTGGGTGTGGAATACTACCGAATGGGTAGAACTGGGAGATAAACAAGATTTATCATTAAGCGGAACAACTATCAATATTACTAATGGTCAGGGTGTTGACATTACGCCTGCAATTACATCTACAGCTTGGAGTTTAACCGGGAATTCAATCTCCAGCGGTCAATTTTTAGGAACTACCAATTCCGAAGACTTGATTTTTAAAACCAATAATGCTGAACAAGTTAGAATTACAAGCAGTGGAAATGTAGGAATAGGCACTTCAAGTCCAGGAGCCATATTAGACGTTAACGGCACTTCCGAATTTAATGGAACTATGAATTTGGTAAATAACAATATTGAGAGTGTAAATTCACTTTCTTTTTCAGATCCCGGAGACCAAGAAGGTATTTCATGGACAGGTTCCGCAGCTAAGATTTTCGTTTCTCCGTTAGACGGAGGAAATAGTGATGGTTACCTGAGATTAATCAATGATGGTGGAATTGTTTTTGAGGCTGGAGCAGAAGATAGTGAATCAATGGTTATTACCTCAAGTAATAATGTGGGGATTGGTACAACAACACCTTCAGAAAAATTAGATGTCGCAGGTAATGTGCAATTCAGTGGTGCTCTTATGCCAAGCGGAAATGCGGGTACAAGCGGACAAATCCTTACATCACAAGGTCCGGGTCAACCACCTGTATGGCAAACTCCGGCTTCTATACCTTTGTATGGTAATAACGCAGCAAGCGTAGAACTCAGCAGTCTTGTTTATACTACAAACACAACATCTTGGGAAGATATCCCGGGTATGACACTTACATATACGCCCGAACATGATTATTCTTATGTATTTGCATCTTTAGCAGCAAGGTTGGCTGATGACAATAGTAATGCCCAATTTGGAATGGCGATGGTGCAAGTGAGGATTTTGGTAAACGGAGTTGAAGTGGCAAAGTCTGCAACAGTAATAACAGATTTTGATGATGATGGTAGTGGATGGTATATTTTAACATCAGGCTCTGTTGCTTTTTCAGGAGTTAGAATTCCTGTAACTCAAGGACAAGCCACAACAATTAAATTACAATGGAAGGCTGTTGTTAATTGGGCATCATCTCCTTGGCGAATTGAAATTAATCCGACTTTGAGTGATGTTGCTGACCACTGTGTTTTAACAGTTTTTGATTAAAATTAAGGTTATGAAAAGTCTAATAATTTTTATTTTAGCAATAGGAATAGGGTTTGCAGGGTTTTCACAAACAAAGGATAAAAATACTGCAACCATAAAAAAAGTCAATAATAGTAATATAAAAGAAGAGAAACTTATTGTAAAAGAAACATATACACATACTTTTACTTCTATTCCAAAAAGTAAAGTTAAAGAACTGAAAATAGTCCACCCAACAACAAATAAACATGTGGCCAGGAAATTAACACCTCAAGAAGCCGCAGAATTAAGAAAACTAAAAGAAAAGCAAAAAGCAAAACAACAATAAAAGCTGAAAAGCGTCACTTCGAGTGGCGCTTTTTTATTTTGATTCAATCAACAATACCTTTCTCTAAAAAAAGTATCTTTGCACAAACAAAAAACAAATGGTCGTACAAAATTCCGGCATATTACCACTTAAAGAGTGGGATAAGAGTTTCTCAAACCTCAATAGGCCATTTGTTATTGCCGGACCTTGCAGTGCCGAAACCGAAGAACAAGTTTTATCCGTAGCGGAGCAATTAAAAGACATCGAAAATATTATTTATTTCCGTTCGGGATTATGGAAACCTCGAACACGCCCTTCATCGTTTCAAGGTGTTGGTGAACAAGGATTACCGTGGATCAAAGCTGCAAAAGAAAAATTCGGACTTAAAATAATTACAGAAGTAGCTTCACCATATCACTTGGAAAAAGTTTTGGAATACGGTTTTGACGCCGTTTGGATAGGAGCAAGAACTACAGCCAATCCGTTTGCCGTGCAGGAAATTGCAGAAGCCCTGAAAGGTGTGACCATTCCCGTTTTCATAAAAAATCCCATAAATCCTGATTTGGAACTGTGGATAGGTGCCATTGAAAGAATAAACAAATCTGACATAAAAAAAATTGCTGCTATACATCGCGGTTTCTCAAACTATGAGAAATCAAGATACCGCAACCTTCCGCAATGGCAAATTCCAATCGACTTGAAAACATATATTCCTGAAATTACCATACTGTGCGACCCGAGCCACATCAGCGGAAATTCTGCCTATATCTACGAACTATCGCAAGAAGCAATGGACTTGAACTTTGACGGATTGATGATAGAAACCCACATAAATCCGATGGAAGCATTAAGTGATGCAAATCAGCAAATTACACCCGACCAACTGAAACAAATCCTTTCATCACTTATTATCCGCAAACCGGCCACGGAAGATTATCCTGTATTGCAACAAATTGAAGAACTCAGAAAAAAAATAGATGTTCTTGATGACCATTTACTTACCACTTTGGAGCAAAGAATGAATCTTGTAAAAAGAATCGGCGAGCTCAAAGACCAAAACGGCATAACAATACTTCAAAGCGAAAGGTGGAAACAAATCCTTACTTCCGCACTCGAAAAAGGCGGTCGCAAAGGGCTGAACGGCAATTTCATCAACAAACTTTTCAAACTCATTCACCAAGAAGCTATCGCAATACAAGCCAAAATAATGGATAAAAAATTAAGGAAATGAATCTGCCTCCACCGCCTTCAAAATTGTGTGTAAGCATAAGTGAAAAAGCAGTTTGCGAAATTTTTAACAATAAAAATCTTCGGGAACATAACTTTTTTGAATTGAGGCTTGATTTGTTGAATTGCAAAGACATAAAAAAACTGAATAAGTTAAACGGTGAATTTATTATTACTTGCAGAAGTAAGGAGCTTTGCACAAACAAAATTCAATTTGCGTTAAAATTGCTTAAAGAAAAAATTTTTGCAATAGATGTGTGCACTGATTGCAATTACGGTAAAAAATTAAAAGCCATTGCCCAAGAAAACAATTTACCCATTATCCTATCTTACCACAATTATTCGGAAACACCGCCATTTGACAAGTTGTTTAGCATTCTGGAAAGGATGAAAGCAGAAAAGGCAGATTTTTACAAAATCGTTACCGAAACCAAATCGGAACGAGATGCCGAAACAATTATGAAACTTTACGATATTGCAAAAGGTGGGGATAAATTGATTGCTTTCGGTATGGGCGAATATACCAGACAAACCAGGACTGAAGCACTAAAAAAAGGCACACCGTTTATTTTTGTTGGCACAGGCAAGCACACAACAGCACCCGGTCAGCCGGGTTTTGAGGAGATGAAAAGAATTATCAGTATATAATTTAAATGAAAAAATATATCTGGAATGCACCACTCCTACGGAGTTGTTTTTTAAATAGGATGGGTAAATTACAGAGGTTTTGCACATAACGGTGCAATATAGTAGATAGTTATTTGTGCAGTTACAAAAAATAGAGCACTTAATAATTCTTTTTTTAATTCATGTAGGAGCGTAATTTTTGTATCAAAGCAATTCCCCATCTGGGAGAAGCAACAAAGGGAAAATAAAAAAGTTCCGTTAGGAACGAAACCTTTGTAACAATAAACAATCAAATACATAGCGCCGTAGGTGCGAAACTATTAATAAAAACAAATGTAAAATGGCTAACACATACACACAAATATTTGTCCATATCGTTTTTGCAGTTCAGGGAAGACAAAATATCATTACAGAAAAATATCGTGAGCAATTGGAAAAATACATTTGCGGCATTATTTCAAACAAAAAATCTAAACCATTGGCAATTTACTGTAATCCTGACCACACACACATCTTAATTGGGTTACATCCTTCAGTTGCCATTTCAGACATGGTAAGAGACATTAAGGCTAGCTCGTCTAAATGGATAAACGAAAAAAAATGGTTCAAAGGTAAATTTAAATGGCAAGAAGGATTTGGTGCTTTTACTTACTCAAAATCACAAATAGATGCTGTAGTAAAATATATTTTAAATCAACCCATACATCATAAGAAAAAAACTTTTAGAGAAGAATATATTGATTTACTCAAAAAATTCAATGTTGATTTTAACGATAAATATTTGTTCGAAGATTATGAGTAAATTTATGATTTT
>JALWKH010000002.1:0-6421 GCA_026996635.1 Bacteroidales bacterium
TTTTTCGGCTTGATCATCATTTAACAAACAGAATCCGGCTTTAAAATTTACATTAGCATTATCAGGTTCATTAGCCAATATTTTTTTATACAACTCAAATGCTTTATCCCAATTTTCTACTTCAATGTATTCTTCTGCTTGATAAAATAATTTTTCGTCATCATTTTTTTGCCCAAGCAGGCTAAAAACAGATAACACACTAAAAAACAGAAAGAAAGATATATTTTTTATCATAACAATCTCTACTTTAATTTGCGAATATAAAATATTTTAAACACCCACACAAATTAATATTCATTAAAAGAACTTCTTTTTAGATCTTGTTATCAAAAACTGCTTCAAATAAAACGGTTCGAAATAAGCAACATCTGCGAACTCTTTATTTTCAAACATTTGTTGAGCCAAAAAAATCATATTAGCGGCACTTTGAAGCAAGTTTACCTTTTTTTTGTTCTTTGCAGATATGGTTTCATAAGTTTTATCTGCACCTGAACCCATTATAAACACCTCTCTGTCACCGTATTCCGAAAAAGTATTTTTGTCCAATATTACAGGCTTCACTTCTTCCAACTGTTTTCCGCCTGCATCATAAACTCCCGCATATATTTCCATACGACGCGCATCCACAGTAGGAATAACCACAGCATTTTCGCTTACGGGAAATATTTTTACAAAATATACCGCCATTGCATCTAAAGTAGGCACAGCAATTAAAGGTATTTCCTTTCCATAAGCCAATCCTTTTGCCAGAGACACACCTATACGCAATCCCGTATATGATCCGGGACCAGAACTCACGGCAACGGCATCCAATTCGTAATTCGCCATAATTCTGTCAACAAACTCAGGCGATCTGGCTGCATGTATATTTCCCCCTCTTTCTTCCAGAAGCATTTTTAACTCTCCGTCCGAAAGTAATCCTACCGAACATACGGGAGATGTTGTTTCTATAAGTAATATATTACTCATTTCCTGCGTTTTTGGTTTTTGAAACTGTCACACTCATTCCGTCTTTCAATATCTTATTTAGCACTTCGAAAGGACCGGTAACAACTTGCTGTCCTTCTTTCAATCCCTTTTTTATTTCAATGTAATTGTCATCTTGAATCCCGGTAACAACACGCTCTTCACTCACTTTCCCGTTGTCGTAAGCAAATACCGCTTCGTAATCATTGTCCAAACTGTCTGTTTTAGTAACTACCGCTTCTATGGGAACGGCAACCACATCCTTTGCCACTTGAGTCTTAATATCAACACTGGCCGACATACCCGGCCTCAACGGGTAAAATCCTTCGGGCTTGCCTTCCAACAAATCGGCATAAGACTCTTTTAGTATCAGTATTTTTACGGTAAATGTTGTAACTTTATCTGCAGACAGACCTGTGTTATTAGATGAATTTGCCACCTCTGTCACCACTCCTTTGAAAGGGTGGTTAAGATAAGCATCCACTTCTATTGATGCGGTATCCCCGGGTTTTATCCTTATTATATCATTTTCATTCACATCCACTTCCACCTCCATTTTGTCCATATCGGCAATAGTTAGAAGTTCAGTCCCTGCCATTTGGGCTGTTCCCACTACCCTTTCGCCTTTTTCTACATTCAACTTTGAAACCGTACCACTCATAGGTGCATAAATAGTTGTTTTTTTCAAGTTCTCGTATGCTTCATTTACGGATGCTTCGGCAGACATTACCGAAAATTTGGCACCTTCGAGACTTTGCTTTGCAGCCTCATAATCAGCTTTTTGTGTTTCATATTGAGTTTCGGCATTATCAAAATCGGCTTCCGATACGGCTTTTTCTTCAAACAATTTTTTATACCGATTATAGTTTTTTTCGGCTTGGATAAGTTGAGCTTTTGACTGTTGAAGTCGTGCCTGTGCGTTTGCAAGGTTTGCTTTGGCGGAATTTAGGGAAGCCTTTGCCCGTTCAAGTGCAGAGATGTATATGTCAGGTTTGATTTTTACCAACAAATCACCTTCCTTAACCTTTTGTCCTTCTTTCACGTTTATTTCAATAATTTCGCCTGAAACTTCAGGACTGATTTTCACTTCCGTTTGTGGTTTAATCTTACCGCTTGCCGTTATAGTTTCAACAATTGTCCGCTTAGCTGCCTTTGCCACTTCAACGGTTACGGCACTATCGCTACCTATTGTTCCTGTTTTCTTTAAAACTATAAGCAGAACAATAATCCCCAAAACAGACAATCCTATGATTAGTTTTTTATTTTTCATTGCCATTAAAAATTCAAAGGTTTTCCTATGTAAAAATCAAGTATTTTCAGCTTGAACACATACTCGTACTTTGCTTGCAACATATCGTTTTCGGCTTTGAACAAATTGTTTTTGGCTACATTGAAATCAACATAACTTACCATACCTACGGAAAACTTCTTGCTTAAATTTTCAAATGATGTTTTTTGAGCTTCCAGCGATTTTTTTGCCGCATTATACTTGTTCAAAGCTGCTTTGGCATCATTATATGCCTGTACAACCGACTTGTAAATATTGTTGTAAGTGTTTTGCATTTCCAATTTTGCACTGTACAACGAAAGACGGGCATTTTTTATTTGCGTAGAAGTCTGATACCCACTGAATATGGGAATGGACACCCCCAAAGAAACAGTAGCACTTTTATTATCATTAAGTTGGTCTGCAAAAGGATAAGGTTCTTCATTGTATTGCATTTGCCAACCGTAAACAGGTGTTGAATCGGTAGCAACAAATCCCACGGGAACAATCACAGGCGAATAAGAACCTTTTTTCCGAGTATCGGAATATCCCGTACCATATGAAACGGACAAAAACACACGCGGACTTCTATTGCCCTGAGCCATTTTCAGTGAATACTCTTTGGAATGCAAGTTATACTCAGCAGCTTTGTAATCAGGTAAAACGGCTATCGCCTTTTTAACAAGTGTGTCCAAAGGCAAAAGCAAAGATTCATTTGACAAATCTTCCACATCCGACACTACCACATCAAAATTATCCAGCGAATCCGCAGGAAGATTCATAAGTTGAATAAGGCTCAAAACAGCCATTTTAAGTGTATTTTCGGCATTTACCACTTGAAGATTGGCATTGGCAAGTTGTGCCTGTGCATCAAGGTAGTTGTCAACGGACACACTGCCGGCATTATACAATTTGCGGCTGTTTTCCACTTGAAGTTTGTTTGTTTCGTATTGTTTTTCAGCCAACCTCAAATTCTCTTTTGCATACAAAATTTGCAAAAAAGCCGAAGCAATATTTAACGAAATGGTGTTAGTTGTTTTCTTGAGATTTTCCATGGAAGACAAAAAATTGAATTTTTGATACTTAACATTATTCAACATCCTGAACCCGTTAAACAAAGTAACCGACGACGAAACCGAAAAATTTTCGGTATTGCTTTTATTGGGAATAAATTCATTGGTAAACGGGTCTATGGTATGCCCCTGCATATAATTATGATTTGCTGATACGGACAAAGACGGCAAAAGTGAAAGTTTGGCTTGTGTCAAATTGTTTTTGTTTATCGCCATCGAAATCTTTTGCTGCTGCAATTCAATACTGTTGTCCAGCGCATAATTTATGCACTCTTCCAAAGTCCATTTATGCTGCGAAAACATTAAAAACGGGAACAAAGCAAAAACAAAAAACAGTCTCTTCTGCATCAAAATATAGTTTAACCTGCAATTTTACAATTTTTTATTGGTAAAACAATAATATTTGCCGGTTAATGTTCATAATTTTATACAAAAATATCCGTTCCCGCGCTAAGGCTAAAGCCAATGTTTTTTTTATTCGTTTTATTTCCCCGCCTTAAAAGACGGGGCTAAGCAAAAAATACGGTATTTGTGAATAAATGATAACCGGGCTAAAGCCCGCTTAATCATCTGTCACCCACCTTAATCCTCTCCCGAAACAAGTTCGGGACAGGCTCTCAAGGGAGGAAACTTTTGTTAAGGCGTGGCTAAGCAGATAAAATTTTGCGTTGGCAAGGTCAAAATGGCGGGCATGCGGTAGCGTGAATGGCAAAACATCTGCAAATACGAGGAAAAGTCCGCCGTCAGGCGGATTTTAAACGAAAAATGTTGTAATATGCGTTGGCTTGTGAGGTTTTTCGTTTTCCGCTTTTCCCGTAGTTGCCATGTTTTGACAGAGTGGGCGGAAGCATCATTTTGACCGAGATTTTCGGTTCTTTGTATCGAATGACAAAGAACAATATAAAAAGCTAAGGCTAAAGCCTGTGGTATTTTTATTCATTTTATCCCCCACCTTGAAAGGTGAGGCTATTCAAAAATATGGTATTTTAAATGAATGAAAAAACGGGCTGAAGCCCGTTTAACAATCCCCACCATAAATGGCGGTGCTAAATTATTTACCGTAAATTTTGGCTTTAGCCACAGGAATTCCTATCATTAAAATTGTATCACTTTACAACGAAAATCTTTACTCGTTGCGGATAAACCGTTACATCAAACGCATATTTGGAAGACTTACCTACAAAGATTTTAACAGTATTTGATTCTTTGAGATTCAGGGAAGAAAAATCGGCTTTAACCTTGAAATTTGATGGTTTTACCTTTTTAAAATCCTTTAATGCCACTTTGTATTTAACCGTAACTTCTTGTGGAACTACCTTGACATTTATGGTATCAGGCAAATTTTCTATGGTAACGGGAACTTTTATTTTGTTTTCCGTGTATTTGTAAGCGGGTATGGTTACTTTTACATAGCGGGTAGAAAATTTTACTTTGTCAATAGATTTAAGTGGTATTCTGCGTGTGATTACTTTATTTACGGTTCTGAAATTGAAGAATTCGGTTTCTACATAATTTATCGTATCCAAAATTGATTCAGGACCTTTTATGGTAATTTTTTCTGGATTAACTTTTATTTTTCCAACAAGAATGTATTGTTTTTCAAGTTTATAACTTATTCGTGGCTTAACTTTTACCGTTTTGCTTTTTATCTCATTGAAATCTAGGTATATTTTTGAAGGAGAAATGTTTACGATTTTGACATCGCTTTTGAATTTTTTTGACAAGTCGGGAATTAAATCTTGGGTGTTGAAAACAATGTGCCTACCTGACGGTTGGTTTTGAACTAATTTTGAAACATCAATAATGTAGGGAAACAGAAACTTTGTGAGCTCATATTTAAGCAAATCAAATCCTTGTCCTCTAATTGTAATGGTAATTTTTTCAGGAGGGTTGTTTACAAGAATCTTGTTTTCAGGCAGGTGCTTATAAACAATGGGATAAGGTACTTCCGTAGTGTAAACTTTATTTAAAGAAATGAGAAACCAAAAAATTGTGGAGAGAATCAAAAAAATAGAAAAAGTCAGCAGGTCCTTGTTGTCTTTAATGTTAAGAACTTTTAATAACCTGCCGACTTTATCTTTATTGCTGTCGTTCAACTTCTATTACTTTTGTTGTGTAAGATCGCTTGAATCTTTCAAAATAGTGTTAATATCCACTTTGATTCTTACATCGGGAGCAATTTCAAGAATAACGATATTTTCTTTTATATCGGTGATTTTTCCGTAAATACCGCCTGCTGTTATTACCTTGTCACCTTTTTTCAGGCTTTTTCTGAACTTTTGTATTTCTTTTTGTCTTTTAACTTGTGGTCTGATAAGGAAAAAATAAAATACGACAATTATAAGTACGAAAAAAACAAGTGACATCATCGGATTTTGTTGGCCGCCTTGAGGTGCTGCCGTTAGTAAAATGTTTAAATATTCCATAACTTTCTGTTTTATTTGTTTGAGGCAAATATAAGTTTAATTTTCCAAAGAATTCTTAATTATTTATTTCATCAGGACCCAAAACTTGTGCGTCGATTGACAACTCTGTCAGGTTTGGCTGTGTATTTGCCAAAATTCTTATGATTTTATGTTGGTAACCGTGTTTGCCCGCCGAGTTGAAAACTACTTCTATTTTACCTTTTCCACCCGGAGGTATTGGGTCTTTAGGATAGTCGGCAACAGTACAACCGCATGTCGTAGAAACTTTGGTTATAACCAAATCGGCATTTCCCGTATTTTCAAATTTGAAAGTATGTGCCACCTTTTCGCCTTCTATGAGTACGCCGAAATCAAAATTTTTCTGCTTGAATGTCATTCTAGGCAGTTCTTTACCGTCTAAACTTGTGTCTTTTAATGTAATAGGGTTTTCAACCACATCCGTGGAAATAAGACCCGAGTCCAAGTCATTAGTTTTATTTTCGGGTGCTTTTTTTGAGTTGTTACACGAAATCAATCCTGCAAACATCAAAGCCACCGTTGCAATTATCATTCTTTTCATAGTCCGTCAATTTTTGAGCAAAGTTAAATAATATTTATTCTGATTATCACGCAAAACTTTTGTTTTAGTGTATATCGGACAAAAACAGACTTTATTTTGTAAAATCAAATCTTTTTTTTTTGTATGTTTG
>JALWKH010000002.1:6431-8472 GCA_026996635.1 Bacteroidales bacterium
GTATGTTTGGGCTAAATTTTAAATTTACTTATGAAAGTTTATTTGCAATTAGGCACAAACGAAGGAAACAGAATTCAGAATCTTTTGCTTGCCCTGAATTTCATTAAATCGGAAATCGGTGAAATTATCAAGGAATCATCTGTTTACGAAACCGAGCCGTGGAATATGCCCGATGAAGAAGAGTATTTTTTGAATCAAATAGTGGTAGTGGAAACCGAACTTACTCCACAAAAAATCTTGGAATTAATTAAAGATTATGAGCAAAAACATGGTAGGAAATTAAATGACCGAAACAGAAAGAGTTATGATAACAGGGTTATTGATATTGACATTTTGTTTTATGATGATATAATTTTGAATACCGGAAAACTTATTATTCCGCATCCGCTTTTGCATACTCGCCGCTTTGTATTGGTTCCACTTAACGAAATTTGTCCGGATTTGATACATCCTATTTTGAATAAACCCGTAAAAGAATTATTGGAAGAAACAACAGATAACAACAAAGTGATAAAGTTTGAAGATAAAGAAGAGTTTGTTTCATTAAATTAAAATGTAAGAGTTATGACAAAATACGATATTATTTTTCTCGGAAGCGGACCCGGAGGATATGTAGGTGCAATAAGGGCAGCCCAATTGGGAAAAAAGGTGCTTGTGGTAGAAAAAGACAAGTTAGGTGGTGTGTGCCTGAATATAGGTTGCATACCCACAAAAGCATTGCTGCATTCGTCATCACTTTTGTATTCGTTCAAATCTGCCAAACAGTTCGGCATAAGCATAGACGGTGAAGTTAATTTTGATTTTTCGAAGATAATAGGGCGCAGCCGCAGGGTATCTGCCAAAATGAGTAAAGGAATTGAATTTCTTTTTAAAAAGAACGGGGTAGAGGTCGAAAAAGGTTTTGGCAAAATAGTAGCTCCACACAAAGTGGAAGTAGATAACGGTAGTGAAAAAAAGTTGTTTGAAGCGGATCATATAATCATAGCAACCGGTGCCCGTCCAAAACAGTTGCCGGGAATACCTATTGACGAAGAGAAAGTTATAAGTTACCGTAAAGCTCTTACTTTGGAAAAATTGCCGGAAAGTATGCTTATTATCGGTTCCGGTGCTATAGGTACGGAAATGGCATTCTTTTATTCGTCTTTGGGAACAAAAATTACTCTTGTGGAATTTTTACCCAATGTTGTGCCGCTGGAAGATGAAGAAATATCAAGCGAACTGTTTAATGTACTGAAAAAAAGAAGAATAGAAACTTTGGTTTCAAGTAAAGTTGTAGGTGTTGATACGAGTGGCGATTTATGTAAAGTGAAAATTGAAACACCTGAAGGTATTATTGAAAAAGAAGTAGAAATTGTATTGTCGGCAGCTGGTGTAACGGCAAATATTGAAAATATCGGATTGGAAGAATTAGGTGTTACGGTAAAAAAAGGTAAAATAAAAACAGATGAGTTTTACAGGACAAATGTGGAAGGAATTTATGCTATTGGAGATGTGATAAACACTCCTGCATTAGCTCATGTGGCATCTGCCGAAGGTATAACTTGCGTAGAAAAAATAGCCGGTCTGGCGGTTAGTCCCATTGATTATTCTTCCATACCTTCTTGTGTTTATTCGGAACCTGAAATTTCTTCAGTTGGTCTTACCGAAAAACACGCTAAAGAAAGCGGGTTAAATGTCAAAATAGGAAAATTTCCGTTTTCGGCGTTGGGAAAAGCTTCTGCATCAGGTCATTTGGAAGGGTTTGTTAAGTTGGTTTTCGATGCGGAAACAGATACTATAGTAGGAGCTCATATCATAGGTGAAGGTGCAACAAACATGATTTCCGAGCTGGTGCTTGCCAAAAAATTAAAAGCCAAAGCTACGGATATCATTAAATCCATACATCCGCATCCTACAATGAGCGAGGCTATAATGGAGGCTGCAGCACAAGCCGAAGGAGAAGCAATCCATATTTAGCCCGGAAAGTTTTTTATGAGCGTAAAAAAATTAAATTATTTTTGTATTTTTGGCACAGTGAAAAAAAAATAAGGTAAAGAAAATA
>JALWKH010000003.1 GCA_026996635.1 Bacteroidales bacterium
TTGCCAGGCGCCCTTCCGCTAATAAGATAATAGCTTTTCCGTCAATAGTGTATTTATCCACTTGCGGTTTGATATTTACGCGGGTGTGTCCGTAGTTTTCTTTCAACCATTTAACATCTATTTCATTATCAAAGTGTCCGATGTTCAGGACAATACATTTGTCTTTCATTCTTTTGAAATGTCTATCTACTACGATATCTTTATTTCCCGTAGCGGTAATTACTATATCAGCGATGTCAATAACGGAGTCCAATTTTTTAACTTCGTATCCTTCCATAGCGGCTTGTAACGCGCAAATAGGGTCAATTTCAGTGACAATAACTCTTGCTCCCGATCCGCTGAGTGCTTGTGCGGCACCCTTTCCTACGTCTCCGTAGCCACAAACTACTGCAACTTTTCCTGCTATCATGACGTCGGTAGCTCGGCGAAGCCCGTCAATGAAAGATTCACGTATTCCGTATTTGTTGTCAAACTTACTTTTGGTAACAGAGTCATTAACATTAATAGCTGGCATAGGAAGTTTTCCTTCTTGTTGAAGTTCATATAATCTATGCACTCCAGTAGTAGTTTCTTCTGTTATACCTCTTATTCCGGGGATTAATTCCGGATGTTTCTCCATTACAAACCAATTAAGGTCTCCGCCGTCGTCCAGTATCATATTTAGAGGCTTTTTATCTTCTCCGAAGAATAGAGTTTGTTCTATTGCCCACCAGTATTCTTCTTCGGACATTCCTTTCCATGCGAAAACGGGAATTCCTTTTGATGCAATGTAAGCGGCGGCATGGTCTTGTGTAGAGAAAATGTTGCAGGAAGACCAACGAACCTCAGCTCCAAGTTCCACTAATGTTTCTATTAAGACTGCCGTCTGAATAGTCATGTGCAAACTTCCTGCAATACGGGCACCTTTTAGAGGCTTGGAGTCTCTGTATTTTTCTCTTAAAGCCATTAGTCCGGGCATCTCCGCCTCAGCTAATTCCACTTCCTTTCTTCCCCAATCAGCTAAGCTAATATCTTTTACCTTGTAATCTGTAAATTCTGCTGTTTGTTTGTCATTTTTTAGTTGCATATCTTAAATTTTTTAAATTTGTTGTAAATAACAGTAAATTAGGAATGCAAAAATATAAAATATTTGTGAAAAGAAGATGTTTATGATACAACTGAAACACAAAATCATAGTTTAATTTTTAACTGAATTGTTACAGGTAATTGTACAGAAATCATACAGAACACAAAAGAACCAAAATTTGTAGAGGAAAAAACAGAAGATGGATTAGTTTCTATAAAATATAAACCAGGGGAGACAGTAGTTTGTAATCTTGCATCTATAAATGTTGCAAAAGTAAATCCAAATACAAACGATATGGAACAAGTTCATAATATTGCAATGAGAATTTTGGATAATGTAATTACTATGAACTTTTACCCAGTAGAAGAAACAAAGCTTACTGCTATGAAATATAGAGCTGTGTGATTAGGTTATATGTGATTGGCTGAATATCTTGCAACACAAGCAAAACTTAGATATGACAGTGCTGAGGCTGTATCACATGTAGATAAACTTTTTGAACAATATGCATATTTTACTTTAAAAGCATCTGTGGAATTAGCAAAAGAAAGATGAAAATATAGTTTATTTAATTGAAGTGATTGGTCAAAAGGTATTTTATTTTGAAAAGATGAAAAATGGTTTCAAGAAAATAGTGAATATGCAACAGATTGGTTAAAACTGATACAAGATATGAAAAAGTATGGTACAAGATTTGCATATCATCAAGCACCAGCTCCAAATACTTCCACAGCATTAGTTGTTTGAACAACAGCAGGTTTACTACCAGTTTATAAAAAATATTTTGTAGAAACAAACTC
>JALWKH010000004.1:0-407 GCA_026996635.1 Bacteroidales bacterium
AGCTTATACTATATACCCCAATTAATTGTAAATGTGAGTATTGTGCGCCATAATTTAATATATTTGTAAGTTGAAAGATTAGTAGTAATAAATGCGGTACGCAGCATAGCCTAACCGTTGTTTATTTATAAGTGTTTTTTTCAGATATTAAGTGTCGTTTTATAAATAAAATGAGGCTGCCGAATAATTACGACAGCCTCATTTTTTAGGGATTTGAGGCAACTTTTATTTTGTCTCGGTGTGTTCTACATACAAGGTGTATTCATTGTTTTTGTGAGCTTGCAATGGACCGATTTTTATTTTTGATTCGTCTTCATAACCGAAAGTGTTATCGTAATATCCGTCATCTAAATATACATAATAAGTAGTTGGTTCCAGTCCTGTAAAGGTTACAACACCTTCCGAAT
>JALWKH010000004.1:417-1865 GCA_026996635.1 Bacteroidales bacterium
GGTTGCCGTAATGCCGTCAATTGTTTCGTAAGTATCCATTTCTTTTACGGTAATTGTAGCTTTTGTGTCCGCAACTGTGATTGTTTCCGTGTAAGAATTTGATTTTTTGTTGTTTGCCGAATATGCTGTAAGTTTAACGGTATAAGTGCCTTCTTTTGAATAAGAGTGGGTAGGGTTCACTTCCGTACTTGTAAGCCCGTCACCGAATTCCCATTGATAATGGTCTGCATCGGTACTAGTGTTTGTGAATTTTACCGTTTCGTTGGTGCTTACCAGTTTGCTTGAAACAGTAAATGAAGCACCAGGTTCTTTTGTACAACTGCTTATCGCAACTGCTGCCAAAAATAATACTGCCAAAGTTTTTAGTGTTTTCATAGCTTATGATTTTATTGGTTCGTATGCAAATATAAATCAATAGAATAGTGCTTTTATTGTGGTTTAATAACTGCAGTGGAGTAGGAATATTTGCATAATTTTCTTTTATAAATGATTTTATTTGAAAGCGAAAATTCGTGTCAATTAAAATAAGTTATTTTTGCAGTAAAATACGGTTGTTATATGAAAACAAAGATTACGGTTTTGAGGCATTGTGACATTACTAAACTCAAAGTTGATGCTATTGTAAATGCGGCAAACAGATCGTTGTTGGGTGGCGGTGGAGTTGATGGTGCAATTCATCGTGCAGCAGGACCGCAGTTGCTCGAAGAGTGCAGGACTTTAGGTGGTGCAAAAACAGGAGAAGCAAAAACAACGAGAGGTTACAATTTGCCAGCAAAATATGTGATTCACGCAGTAGGACCCGTTTGGAGCGGAGGCAGAAGGGGAGAGGATGAATTGTTGGCTATGTCATACAAAAATTCATTGAACGAAGCAAAAAGAATTGGGGCGAGGTCGGTTGCTTTTCCCAATATAAGTACGGGAGTGTATGGTTTCCCGAAGGAAAGGGCTGCAAAAATTGTAAAAAAAACCGTACTTGAATATTTAAAAGAAAACGATAAGTTTTTTGATGAAATTATTTTTTGCATTTTTGATGATGAAAATTATTTGATTTACGAAAAAGTTTTTGCGGAATATGTTGGTTGATGAAGTAAAAAAGTATCTATCGTTGGTAAAGTTTGTGCATTCTATTTTTGCGCTGCCTTTCGCAATAATAGGTTATGCACTGGGAGTGGCAGAGACAGGTCGCTTTGATATTAAGGTGTTTGTAGGGGTTATTTTGGCAATGGTATTTGCAAGGAGTGCTGCAATGGCATTCAATAGGTATGTGGACAGAGATATAGACAAGTTGAATGAAAGAACAAAAAACAGGGAAATTCCTTCAGGAAAGATTAAAGCACGGAATGCTCTTATTTTCACCATAATAAATTCACTTCTTTTTATCGCTGTAACAGCATTTATAAACAAGTTGGTTTTCTTTTTGTCGCCTGTAGCATTATTTGTTATATTAT
>JALWKH010000005.1 GCA_026996635.1 Bacteroidales bacterium
GATTAAACTATAAAACATTTAAACGATGGCTGGATTGATAGGAAGAAAATTAGGAATGACTTCTCTTTATGACGAAAACGGTAAGTATGTTGCATGTACCGTTTTGGAAGTCGGACCTTGTGTGGTTACACAAGTAAAGACTCCTGAAAAAGACGGTTATGCTGCTATTCAAGTTGCATACGGAGAAGCAAAAGAAAAAAATACCCCAAAGCCATTATTGGGTCATTTCAAAAAAGCTAAAACTACACCTAAGAGAGTTGTAGCCGAATTTAAAAACTACAAAGACGAATGGAAACTCGGTGATGTTATTACCGTTGACATTTTTAAAGATGATAAATTTGTTGATGTTGTCGGAATAACAAAAGGTAAAGGTTTCCAAGGTGTAGTAAAAAGACATGGCTTTGGCGGTGTGGGTGAAAGAACACACGGACAACACAACAGACAAAGACACCCGGGTTCAATCGGTGCTTCATCTTATCCGTCAAGAGTTTTCAAAGGACTCCGAATGGCAGGTCGCGACGGTGGCAAGCAAGTTAAAGCAATTAACTTGAAGGTGATGAAAATTTTCCCGGACAAAAACATTATGGTAGTTAAGGGTTCTGTACCCGGACATAAAGGTTCATTTGTTAAAATTTTGAAGTAATGGAAGTAACTGTTTATAACATAGAAGGGAAAGATACCGGCAGAAAAATTAATTTGGATGACAGTGTTTTCAATCTAGAAAATCCAAACGATCATGCAATTTACCTTGATGTAAAGCAATATCTTGCTCACCAACGTCAAGGTACACACAAAACCAAAGAAAGAGGAGAAGTTGCGTATAGTACCAGAAAAATCAAAAGACAAAAAGGTACTGGTACTGCTAGAGCCGGTAGTATAAAATCACCCGTATTTGTAGGTGGTGGTAGAATATTCGGACCAAGACCGAGAAAATACAAAATCAAACTCAACAAAAAAGTAAAACAACTTGCAAGAAGAAGTGCTCTCACTTACAAAATGAGAGAAAACAGTATCAAAGTGGTTGAAGATTTTACTTTTGAACAACCTAAAACAAAGCAAGTTGTTGAAGTTATCGGCAAATTGAATCTGGACGATAAAACAACATTTGTAATGCATGCTTCCGACAGAAATGTAATATTGTCGGCAAGGAATTTACCTAAAGTAAGGGTAGAATTGGCAGATAAACTTAATACTTACAAGATCTTGGATGCCAATAATCTGGTTCTTACTGAATCAAGTGTTAAGATAATTGAAGACATCCTTAAAAACAACTAAGCATGAAATTGGAAATTTTAAAAAGGCCGATTGTAACAGAAAAGTACACAAAACTTGGTGAAAAGCTCAACAAATATGCCTTTATAGTTGATAAGAGGGCTAATAAATTGGAAATAAAAAAGGCCGTTGAAGAAATGTACAATGTAGAAGTGATCGATGTAAACACAATGAACTATAAAGGTAAAGTAAAGAGCAGATATACCAAGTCTGGAATTATCACAGGAAGAACTGCAGCTTTTAAAAAAGCAATAGTTACATTGAAAGAAGGTGACAGCATAGACTTTTTTAGTAACATTTAATGAAGTAAGAAAATGGGAGTAAAAAAATTTAAACCGATAACACCGGGATTGAGACATAAAGTTATATCGGATTTTTCCGAAATAACAAAATCAACTCCGGAAAAGTCATTGTTAAGACCGCTTAAAAAGACCGGCGGTAGGAACAATCAAGGTAAAATGACTGTTCGCTACAGAGGAGGCGGTCATAAAAGAAAATACAGGATCATAGATTTCAAGAGAGATAAAGAAGGAATGCCGGCAGTAGTTAAGTCTATTGAATACGATCCAAACAGAAGTGCCAGAATCGCTTTGGTTGTTTACAAAGACGGCGAAAAAAGATATATAATTGCTCCTAACGGAATCAAAGTGGGACAAGAGATTATGAGTGGTAAAGGTGCTGCTCCCGAAGTAGGAAATGCACTTTATTTGTCCGATATACCGTTAGGTACACTTATTCATAATGTAGAGTTGCACCCCGGTAAGGGAGGACAGCTTGCAAGAAGTGCCGGTACTTATGCAACATTGGTTTCAAGAGAAGGTAAGTACGCAAATGTTAAATTAAGTTCCGGTGAAGTAAGAAAAATATTGGTTACTTGTAAAGCAACTATCGGTACTGTATCAAACCCTGACCACAGGTTGATCTCACACGGTAAAGCAGGCCGTAAACGTTGGTTGGGCAGACGTCCAAGGACACGAGGTGTTGCAATGAACCCTGTAGATCACCCGATGGGTGGTGGTGAAGGTAAAGCTTCAGGAGGACATCCGAGAAGTAGAAAAGGCCTCTACGCTAAAGGTAAGAAAACCAGAAATAGAAAGAAATTTTCAAACAAATACATTGTTGAACGCAGAAAAAAATAATGTAAGATATGGCAAGATCGCTTAAAAAAGGACCTTACGTTCATTATAAACTGATGAGGCGAATACTCGAAATGAACGAATCAGGAAAAAAGAAAACAATAAAAACCTGGTCGAGAGCCTCAATGATTACTCCGGATTTTGTAGGCCACACAATAGCCGTGCACAACGGTAAAAATTTCGTGCCGGTATACATTACTGAAAATATGGTAGGACACAGATTAGGAGAATTTGCACCTACCAGAACATTTAGAGGACACGGTGGTAAAAAGAATAAAAAATAAAACTGATAGAAAATGGGTGCTAGAAAAAGATTAATGGCTGAAAGACTCAAAGAACAGAGAAAAAATAAAGCCTATGCTATATTGAGAGACCTCAGAATGTCTCCCAGAAAAGTAAGATTATTGGCAGACCTTATACGTGGCATGGAAGTAAACGAAGCATTAAATGTGCTTAGATTCAGCACAAAACATGCTTCAATACCTATGGAAAAACTTTTGGTGTCTGCTATTGCAAATTGGCAAAGCAAAAATCCCGATGCAGATATGACGGGGTTGTATGTTAAAGAAATATTTGTAGATCAATCAAGAACACTGAAAAGAATTCAGCCTGCTCCTCATGGTAGAGCACACAGAATAAGAAAACGCTCTAGCCATGTAACTATAGTAGTGGATACTTTGAACAAAGAAACCGAAAATAAAGAAACCAATAAAAAAGAAGATAAGTAATGGGACAAAAAGTAAATCCGATTGCAAATAGGTTAGGTTTTATCAGAGGTTGGGACTCTGTATGGAATGGCGGAAAAAACTATGCAGAATACTTGCTTGAAGACGATAAAATCAGAAAGTACATTAACGCCAGAATACCTAATGCAGGAATATCAAAAATAGTAATTGAAAGATCTCCTAAGCTTATAACTATTACAATACATACAGCTCGTCCCGGTCTGATTATCGGAAAGGGCGGTCAAGAAGTTGATAAGCTTAAAGAAGAAATAAAGAAACTTCTTGAAAAAGAAGATAGAGAAAAAGCCAAAAGAACAATAAACAAAGAATCTTTGGCAAATAAAGAGAAGAAAGAAGTACAAATCAATATCTTTGAAATCAGAAGGGCAGAATTGGAAGCTACTTTGGTTGCAAATAATATTGCAAGACAAATAGAAGGCCGTATAGCTTATAAAAAGGCTATAAAGTCTGCTATAGCTTCTACGATGAGAATGGGTGCCAAAGGGATTAAAGTTCAAGTGTCCGGTCGTTTGAACGGTGCTGAAATGGCTCGTACCGAAACATATAAAGAAGGACGAATACCACTGCATACATTCAGGGCTGATATCGATTATGCTTTGGCAGAAGCACTGACAAAACTTGGTTTGATTGGTGTGAAAGTTTGGATCTTCAGAGACGAAGTTTACGGAAGAAGAGACTTGTCACCAAACTTTAAAGCTAAGAGCTCAAGAGGTGGAAGAAGGTATAAAAGAAAATAATTAGAAATTAACAAAAAAGTATTATCTTTGCAACCTAAATTTTTTTAGCAATGTTACAACCGAAAAAGACAAAATACAGAAGGCAGCAGAAGGGTAAAATGAAAGGGATAGCTCATAGAGGGCATGAAATAGCATTCGGATCTTTTGCAATTAAGTCCCTTCAATCAAAGTGGATTACAGGTAGGCAAATAGAAGCTGCCCGTCAGGCTATAACACGTTATATGAAGCGTGAAGGTCAATTGTGGATCAGAATATTTCCCGATAAACCTATAACAAAGAAACCTAACGAAGTTCGTATGGGTAAAGGTAAAGGTTCTCCGGAAGGATTTGTAGCTCCTGTTACTCCCGGAAGAATCTTGTTCGAAATAGACGGAGTACCTTATGAAGTAGCAAAAGAAGCTCTAAGATTGGGTGCTCAAAAATTACCCGTTACTACAAAGTTTGTAGTGAGACGAGATTATAAATATGAAGATTAAAATTTAGAGCAATGAAAAATTCCGAAATAAGACAACTCTCTACCAAAGAATTGATCGAAAGGATTGAAGAAGAAAAAATACGCTTGGTAAAAATGAGAATGAACCATGCAATTTCTCCTTTGGAAAATCCTTTGGAAATCAGAAATTTGAGAAGAACTATTGCAAGGTTGAAAACCGAATTAAGAAGAAGACAACTCGAAGAAAGTAAAAAATAAAATTAGTTTCTGATGGAAAACAAAATAAGAAATCTGAGGAAAGAAAGGATTGGTATAGTTGTGAGCAATAAAATGGATAAAACCATTGTGGTTGCCGTTGAAAGAAAACAAAGGCACCCCAAATACGGTAAGTTCATTAAGCTTACTAAAAAATTCTATGCTCACGACGAAAAAAACGAATGCAGCGAAGGTGATATCGTTAAAATAATGGAAACACGCCCTCTCAGCAAAACCAAAAGATGGCGTTTAGTAGAAATCATTGAAAAGGTTAAATAGTTATGATACAGAGAGAAACCAGACTTAATGTTGCAGATAATAGCGGTGCAAAAGAAGTTTTGTGTATAGGTATCCTTGGCGGGAGCGGAAAAAAATATGCTTCCGTAGGTGATGTTATCGTAGTTACAGTTAAGTCTGCAATACCCTCCAGCGGAATGAAAAAAGGCACCGTGACTAAAGCCGTTGTGGTAAGAACAAAAAAAGAAATAAGAAGAAAAGACGGATCTTATATCAGGTTCGACGACAATGCTTGTATCTTGATCAATAATGCGGGTGAAATGAGAGGAACCCGTGTATTCGGACCGGTTCCCCGTGAGTTGAGGGAAAAGAAGTATATGAAAATCATATCGTTAGCACCAGAAGTACTTTAAAAATTTAAGAAAATGCCTAAGAAATTTCACGTAAAGAAGGGAGACGAAGTAATTGTAATTGCCGGAAACTACAAAGGACACAAAGGCAAAGTATTGGAAGTGCTTCCTAAAAAAGAAAGAGTGATCGTAGAAGGTGTAAATTTTATTCATAAACACACCAAACCCAACAAAGATTATCCGGAAGGAGGAATCATTAAAAGAGAAGCACCTATTCATATTTCAAATGTGCTTCCCGTTGATCCGAAAACAGGAAAACCTACAAGAGTAGGTCGCAGATTAAATGATAAAGGTAAATTAGTTAGATACGCAAAAAAATCAGGGGAGGAACTTAAGTGATGGATACAAAAAAATACGTTCCCAGACTTAAGGAAAAATACGAAAAAGAAATTGTACCGAACTTAATGAAGGAGTTCGGATACAAGACAATCATGCAAGTACCGCGTTTGCGAAAAATAGTAGTGAACCGCGGTGTAGGACAAGCTGTTTTTGATAAGAAACTTATCGAAGTTTCAGTTGACGAACTCACAGCTATTACAGGACAAAAAGCTGTACCTACTTATTCAAAGAGGGATATCTCTAACTTCAAATTGCGTAGAGGTATGCCTATCGGTGTTAAAGTTACACTGAGAGGTGCTTATATGTACGAATTCCTTGACAGGTTGATTTCAGTGGCTCTGCCTCGAGTAAGAGACTTTAAAGGGGTGGATTTCAAATTTGACGGAAGAGGAAATTATACTCTCGGTGTACAAGAACAAATTATTTTCCCGGAAATTGATATTGATAAAGTACCTAAAATAATGGGGTTGCAAATGACATTTGTTACTTCTGCCCCAACTGATGAAGAAGCTTATGCTTTGTTGAGAGAATTTGGAATGCCTTTCAAAAACATTAAAAAAAATAAATAAGACATGGCAAAAGAATCAATGAAAGCTCGCGAAAGGAAAAGACAAGAACTTGTTGCAAAATATGCTGCAAAACGCGAGCAATTGAAGAAAGAAGGAAAGTGGGAAGAGTTGCAAAAGTTGCCACGCAACTCATCAAAAGTTAGACTTCACAACAGATGTGGTATCTCAGGAAGACCAAAAGGATATATGAGATATTTCGGTATTAGCAGAATTGAATTTAGAAAAATGGCATCTATGGGATTACTCCCGGGTGTTAAAAAAGCAAGTTGGTAATAAAAAATTTTACGACTATGGTAACAGATCCTATAGCAGATTACTTAACAAGAATCAGAAATGCCTTGATGGCAAGACATAAAGTGGTTGAAATTCCTGCTTCAAATTTGAAGAAGGAAATAACCAAGATACTAAAAGACCAAGGTTATATACTCGGGTATAAATTTGTTGATGATAACAAACAAGGAATTATAAAAATTGCTCTTAAGTATTCTCAACCGGGTAATATTCCAGTTATTAAACATATAGAAAGAGTAAGTAAGCCCGGGTTGAGGAAGTTCTCAAGTGCAAAAGAAATGCCAAGAGTTCTCAATGGATTGGGTATTGCAATTGTATCTACCTCAAAAGGTGTGATGACAGACAAGCAAGCCAGAAAAGAAAATGTAGGCGGTGAAATATTGTGTTACGTTTATTAATAGAATTGTAAAAATTGTAAGAAATGTCACGAATTGGAAAATTACCCATACCGATACCTTCAGGGGTTAAGGTAGAAGTAAGCAAAGACAACACGGTCAAAGTAAGCGGACCGTTGGGTGAGCTCGAACAAAAAGTACATCCGTCAATAACAGTTAAAGTTGAAGACGGAAATGTAGTGCTTACCAGAGAATCTGAAGAAAAGCAAGTAAAGGCTTATCACGGTCTTTACAGGTCATTGATCAACAATATGGTGATTGGAGTATCCCAAGGCTATACCATTCAACAAGAAGTTGTTGGTGTAGGTTACAAAGCAGAAGCAAAAGGACAAATGTTGGAATTACATTTGGGATATTCACACCCGATTTACTTTGAAATACCACCGGAAGTTAAGGTGGAAGCAAAGACAGAAAGAAGATCTAGTCCTATTATAACTTTGAAAAGCCACGATAAGCAATTGTTAGGTCAAGTGGCTGCTAAAATCAGGTCACTCAGACCACCTGAACCATACAAGGGTAAAGGTATCAAGTTTGTAGGTGAACAAATCAGAAGAAAAGCAGGTAAATCTGCAGCTAGTAAATAAAAAAATGTGAAACAATGGCAACTTCAAAGATAGATAAGAGAATAAGAAGAAAATACAGTATCAGGAAAAAGATCAAAGGAACACCTGAAAGACCAAGGTTGACTGTATTTAGAAGCAATAAGCACATACACGTGCAAGTAATTGACGATACAAAAGGACATACACTGGTAAGTGCTTCTTCTATTGAACTTGGTGATGAAAATAAAAAAATCACTAAAATAGATCAAGCTAAAAAAGTAGGTGCTTTAATAGCTAAAAAAGCTTTGGAAAAAGGCATCGAAACAATTGTATTTGATAGAAACGGATATTTATATTTCGGAAGAATTAAAGCTCTTGCAGACGGAGCAAGAGAAGGAGGTCTAAAATTTTAATGAGTTATGGCTGGAAGTATTAGAAAAATAAGAACTACCGACCTTGAATTAAAAGAAAAATTGGTAGCAATAAAGAGAGTAACCAAAGTAACAAAAGGTGGTAGAACATTCAGTTTCTCTGCAATAGTAGTTGTAGGTGACGAAAACGGAATAGTAGGTTACGGTCTCGGTAAATCAAAAGAAGTTATCACTGCTATTGCAAAAGGAATTGAAGATGCTAAAAAGAATCTTGTTAAAGTTCCTATTATAAACGGTACAATACCCCACGAACAAACTGCAAAATACGGTGGAGCAAAAGTATTCCTTAAACCTGCATCTTCAGGTACGGGAGTAAAAGCCGGGGGTGCTATGCGTGCAGTTTTGGAAAGTGTTGGTGTAAAAGATATTTTGGCAAAATCAAAAGGATCTTCAAATCCTCACAATTTGGTTAAAGCTACTATTCAAGCATTGCTCGAATTGAGAGATGCCAAAACCATCGCAAAACAAAGAGGTGTGCCTCTGGATAAAGTGTTTAACGGCTAAAATTACATTGTTATGAAAAAAGTAAGGATTACTTTGGTTAGAAGTGGAATAGGACACCCGAAAGATCAGAAAGCTACTTTGAAGGCTTTGAAACTGACTAAAATGCATAAAACCGTAGAATTCGATG
>JALWKH010000006.1 GCA_026996635.1 Bacteroidales bacterium
ATTAGTTGTTAAGTGGTTAGTGGTTAGTTGTTAATTGTTAGTGGTTAATTATTAGTGGTTAGTTAACCTTTTTACATTTCTATAAATAGCACCGTCTTTTAAGGCGGTGTTTTATTTTTGTCGCCTAGCCTTAGGTTTCAGCCCGGTAATCATGTATTCAATATACCGTATTTGATTAGACCTGCCATTTATGGTAGGGTAAAAAATGCCAAATTTCGCATCAGCTTTAGCCTTCACATTTCTTTCCACCACAACACACTAACTAGCAACGGGTTACAACCATCAAATGATTACATAATGCGTAATTAAAATTAAATTTAACTACTCTTTGGTAGATGATAAACGAAAAAAAAATTACAAATTTGCACACTGAAATCTCATTGTGGGGTGCCTAAATATAACGGGCTGAGATCATACCCATTGAACCTGATCCGGATAATACCGGCGAAGGGACAATGAGAATGATGATTTCAAAAATAACAAACCCAAGCCCACCTCTCAGGATCACCTCCACAATGCAAAAAAGAGGTGAAAAATGAAAAAAGCAGTAATGTTTTTAGCCGTGTTTGTTGTGCTAGGCATAACAGCGGCAGTAGCGCAAACCTTCAAGGTGGAAGGTAAGGTTGTAAATGAAAAAAACAAACCCGTTTCGGGAGCAAATGTAATTATCGAACACACTTATTATTCTACCATTACAGACAGAGACGGACATTTTGCTCTCAAGGTAAAAAAAGGAACTTACACATTGGTGGTAGGTCACATAAGCTATCAAACTTACAAGCAAGAAATAACGGTGGACAAAGACTTGTCGCTGGAAATTAAATTAACACCCAAAACTTTCATCACTGACGAAGTTGTCGTATCTGCCGAAAAAGCAAGCAAAGAAATACCGCTACCCAAAACAAATATCCCCAAGAAAAGAATTGAACAACTGAACACCGGACAGGATATGCCTTTTATTTTGGATATGCTGCCTTCTGTAACCACCACTACCGATGCAGGAAACGGTGTGGGATACACAGGCATACGCATAAGAGGTATTGATACCCGCGGAATAAATGTTACGATAAACGGCATTCCGCTCAACGATGCCGAATCGCAAGGCGTATGGTGGGTTGACTTGCCCGACCTTGCCGCAAATACAGAAAACATCCAAGTACAACGCGGCGTAGGAACTTCAACCAACGGTGCAGGTGCTTTCGGTTCCACCATCAATATTCAAACTACAGCCACAAGCCCCAAACCCTATGCTCAAGGTTCATTCAATTACGGCAGTTTCAACACTAGGCGCGGAAATGTAAAAGCCGGCACGGGTATTATAGACAGTACATTTGCTTTTGATATAAGTATGTCAAAAATTAACAGCAACGGATTTATTGACAGGGCAAAATCTGACTTGAAATCGCTGGCTTTCACCGGCACATATTACGGAAACAACAGTATGTTGAAATTCGTGATGCTCACAGGTAAAGAAAAGACATATCAATCTTGGTGGGGGGTGCCAAAAGAAGCTATTGACACGGGAAATTATACAGTAAATCATTACATCTACGACAATGCAACCGACAATTACCAACAAGACCATTATCAACTTCATTATACAAAAAAAATCTCCGACGAGCTCTCACTAAATGCAGCGGCATTCTACATTTACGGAAGAGGATATTATGAAAATTATGAAGGGGCATACCTTCCTTCTTACTTCAAAAACCCTGTAGTTTCGCCCAATGACCCGGATACAATAATAACAAGCACCGACACCATAATAAATTATCCCGACACAATAACCAACGGCCACATTGTTTGGCAAAAATGGTTGGACAATGATTATTACGGCATAACTTATTCACTAAAGTATG
>JALWKH010000007.1 GCA_026996635.1 Bacteroidales bacterium
ATCTTACAGTTACTTACAAAGCCTCGGAATAATTTACAACAAAAGGGGAATAGGCTATTTTGTTTCCGAGGAAGCTTTTGACAAAACTATGGAAATAAAGAAAACCGAATTTATCGAACAGGATTTGCCATTGTTTTTCAATACAATAATAAACTTAAATATAAGCTGTAAAGAACTTGAAAAATTGTATAATGAGTATAAACAATCAAAAACTTCAGTACAATGAAAAGAAAAATAAAAAAATCGAACATAATTTTACTTGCAGCCGTTGTATATGTGTTTGTCATCACGGCGTTTGAGGTACTAAACATACAAAACGATATTGATAAAATCGGCATAACCAAACATAAACTGAATTACATAGGTTGCATATCTGCAGAAGATAATGTGCAAATTTCACTAACCCAGGGAGACAGCAATTATGTGGAAGTTACTCCCGGTATCGAAATGTTTTATTCGTCGGGCTGCCTTTCGCTGTATGGAAAAGGTTCAGCGATGTTGACGGTAAAAAGAAATACAGTACAGGAAATTTACGGAAAAAACAATGCAATAATCAAAGGTGAACCCGGAAAGGCTTTGGAATACATCCAAGGTTCGGACAATTCGATAATTGAGTTGATGATACCGGACAAAAATTTGAACAAAATGGAATTAAACTTTTCGGACAATTCCTTTGTCAAACTGTTCACAAAAAAAATAGAGAAAGTTGATGCAACAGCCGACAACAATGCAATAATAAAAATTATTGCTGAAGTAGATACGGCACAAGAACGAAAATTGAAACACGGCAGGATTTTTATTAAAAAAGTTAATTTCCAAACAACAGAACAAAAATAGAGGTTATGAAAAAGTTATTTGTTTTATCGGTATTGTTAATAGTGTTTGTTTCAGGGTTTGCACAATATCCTTACGGCAGGTTTAACAATAATAAAAAATATAAGGTAAGCGGACAAGTTAAAGATAAATCGACAAAAAAGCCCGTACCTTATTGTCCCGTAATAATTTTAAACAAAAAAGATTCAACGGTTGCTTTTTCCCTGACTAACGATAAGGGTTATTTCAGCATTCCCGTTAAGCCCGGAAATTACAGAATGGTTTTGCGGTTTATGGGCTACCAAGCGGATACTTTGCCATTAAAAGTTACGGAAGCCGATAAGGTAGTAGGGATATTAAAGCTGAAGCCGCAGACCAATAAATTAAAAACCGTAGTAGTAAAACAATCAACCGTAAAAAACCTTGTTGACAAAGATGAAGTAATGGTTACCGAAAAATTGAAAAGCGGTGCTGCTACGGCAACAGATGTGCTTGACAAAATAAACGGCATTAGTTATGACAGGTATGACGACCACATTGAAGTTGATAACAGTGAAGCCGTTTTGTTTATGGTAAACGGGCTGGAAAAAGATGAGGATTACATAAAAAATATGAATCCCGACAGGATAAAAAAAGTGGAAATTATACGAGACCCGGGTGGAAGATACGGGCTTGAAGGCTATTCCGCAATCATCAATGTGGTGCTGAAAGAAAATTATGTGGGTCACGAAGTAAATGTGAGCTCAATGGCTTCAATAGACACAGATACGAAGGATTATGATTATCTGGTGCCGATGAAAGGCGGAAGGTTGACTTATAATTTTTCCGCAAAAAAGGTTAATGCATATGTCCAGTTTTTCGGATTCGACTTGAATGCCGGAATGTTTACCACTACCACAAAAGATATGGACACTCTCAGGATAGTGCAATCACCTGAAAATGATGATGAATACAACAGTGTTTTCATCAGGGAAATGGCACGGGCTGTAGCAGGTGTCGATTACCGCATAAATCCCATACACCAAATCAGCATCGAAGCATCGGCAGGATATACACCGCCGCGTAATGCTTTTGAAAATTACAGGGAAAGTTATTTTCTAAACGACACAAACTTTTTCACTTCCGATCTTTATTTGCATAATACATACAGTTACGGAAACAACTTCGGAACTAAAATATTTTATTTGGGTAATTATTCCGAAAAAAGCTCACTCAGGTCTGATTTGAGGTTCGGTACTTCAAAAAATTACTCGGAAACATCGATAAAATACATTCCGCCGGAAAGCGAACAAATAACCAAAGTAAACAGTAATGATAATTCGGTGGAATACAACATTGACTGGTCATATATGATGTTGCCTAAATGGGGCTTTCAAGTGGGTTACGGAACAGTATTGAGACAAATGAACAGTTCTACGGTTTATTCTTTTAATCCCGGTGTTGAAAAAAATTCCGATTATTTGGATTTGCGAAACCGCTTGTTTTTTTACAACACTTGGCTTGTAAGTGATAAAATAACCGTAAAAGGCGGGCTTGCGTACGAACTCAGCACTCCTAAAGTTGAAGATACAACATACAGTTTTTCGATTCTGCAACCATATTTGGATGCCCAATACAGACCTTCAAAATTTTTCAACATAAAGCTGAAGTACAGGACAAGGTCAATTTATCCGTCTGTTAACCAGGTAAATCCTAACACGATTTACATAGACAATCAACGAATTCAAAGAGGCAATCCGAATGTGAGACCAACAGCAATACACAAAATTTCTTTGAAATTTAATCTTTTCGGCGGTATGATGTTTTTTGAACCGTATTACAACTTTTCTAACGGTTACATAGCAAATATTATCACAAAAGACCCTGAAACGGGTAAAATACTTTACACCTATGATAATGTCGGGTTGTATGAAGACAAGGGAATAAAGACAAGTTTTACAATTCCGTTCGGAAAGAAAATTATGTGGCGAAACAATGTGAAAATTTTTAACTCGCATATGTCTTACCAAGATTACGACAATAAATTTACCGACTGGGGAGGAAACTCGAATCTGATGTTTATGGACAGAAAGCACAATATGCTTGCGGGCTTGATGTATCAAAGAAAAATGTTCAAGCGGATAAACTTGCAAGGGTACAGTATGAGCAGGAATAATTGGTGGGGAATAATGATTCAAAAATCATTCTTTAAGAAAAAACTGAATGTTATGGCATTTTATATGTTACCTGTAGATTTCCTAATCGACTACAACAGGATTTCGTATTCGCAAACGGAATTTTACACACAAGAATCTATCTCCGATGCTAGTGCCATAAAAAACATATTTTTTATGCGTTTGAGCTATAATTTCAGCAAGGGTAAGGTTATTAAGAAAAAAACGGGACAAGGACCCGGAAACGAAGATTTCCAAATATTTTAACGGGTAAGGTTGCCTTCGGGCAGCCTTTTTTATTCTACGGCATATGTTTTGCCGTCTTCTACCAATTCAATTTTGCCGCTAAATGCTTGTTTTGCTTCTTCTGCAAAAGGTTTTATATCTTTGTATCGGGTTGAAAAATGCCCGAGAAGAAGTTTTTTTGCATTTAGGAGGGTTGCTATTTGTGCCGCTTGTTTGGCTGTGGAATGTTTAGTCTCGGCAGCTCTTTCTATTTCGCTTTCCAAAAATGTGGCTTCGTGATAAAGTAAATTTACACTTCCTTCAAAATAGTTTTTTATTCCGGGCAAATATTCCGTATCTGTAACAAAAACATATTTGCGAGGTTCAGGTGGGGGTGTGGTAAGGTCTTCATTGGGGAAAACATTTCCGTTTTCGTCAACATAGTCTTCTCCGTTTTTGAGGCGTATCCGCCAAGGAATAGGTACAGATAATTTTTCAATGATCTCCTTTATTAATTTTCTGGGTTGTTGTTTTTCTTCAAAAGAAAATCCCCAAGTCTCTATTCTGTGTGATACGGGGAAGCTGAAAACCTTAAGCAGTTTATTTTCGTAAATAAGGTCTTTGCCTTCGGGGTTTAGGTAGTGGAATATTATCGGGTAATTTAGTCTTGTGAAAATATATGTATTGATTGCATTCAGGAAATCTTCCAACTGCTTTGGTGCATAAATGTGTAATTCCTTGTACCTGCCCAGTAAATTGAATGTATTTATTATGCCGGGAAGTCCGAAAATATGGTCGCCGTGCAAGTGGGAAATAAAAATCCGGTCTATCCTCTGCATCTTCAGCTTGAAGCGTCTCATTTGTATTTGAGCGCCTTCTCCGCAATCGATTAAAAAAAACCGCTCGGCGTGATTTAACACCTGAGCGGTTGTATTTCTTCGGGATGTCGGCAAAGCCGAACTGCTTCCCAAAATAGTAATTTCAAATTTCGGTTTCAATTTACCGGTAGATTTACCAAGATCAATCTTCTTGATGCGTTTCGGATTGCTTTTTTACGTGTTCTTCTATCATCTCTATTGCTTTGGGCATTGTATAAGCTATATTCAGCACATTGTCCAATTGTGAGATGATAATAAGCCTTTCCACGGCTTGTTGCAATCCGGTAAGCACCAAAATCCCCCCCGCATTCTTACACAATCTGTTGGCAACCAATATGGCACTTAGCCCCGATGAATCTATATACCGGCATTTGCTGAAATCCAACAACATATTTTTTTCTCCTTTACTTGCAATCATCACAAATTCCGACTTCAAATCGGGAGCGATGTTGGTATCAACTTTTTCTGCCAAAATGGTTACCAATGTGTAATTATCTTTCTTTTCTGTTTTAAAGTTCATCTTACCGGTGTTTTGTTTTATACAAAACTAAACAATTTTTAACACACCAAAAAATTTATTTTATTTTTCGTCAGTTTTTTTCTTCAATTCTTCTTTAAGTGCGTTCAATTCTTCGGCAACATCACCGAGGGTAGTTTTTTCTACCTTAGGTGCTTTTACCTTACCTGACGATTTAGCCGGTTTTTCAACTTGTTCTTCCCAAGTTCTAGTATGAGAAACTATTATTTTTTGTGCATCTTTGTTGAATTCGGTTACCATAAACGGTAATTTTTCGTCAACTTGTGCTTTGCTCTTGTCTTGCTTAATCAAATGCTTGTTTGGAGCAAAAGCTTCCATACCGTAAGGTAATGCTACGATAGCACCTTTGTCAACTTTTTCTATAATAGTTCCTTCGTGAACAGAACCTACCGAGAAGATTGTTTCGAATGCATCCCACGGATTTTCTTCAAGTTGTTTGTGACCGAGGCTCAATCTTCTGTTTGCTTTGTCGATTTCGAGAACTACTACATCAATTTTTTCTCCTACTTGTGTAAATTCAGCAGGATGTTTGATTTTCTTAGTCCAAGAAAGATCACTTACGTGGATAAGACCTTCTATACCTTCTTCAAGTTCAACAAAGATACCGAAGTTTGTAAGGCTTCTAACAATACCTGTGTGTTTTGAACCAACGGGATATTTTTCTTCAACTTTTTCCCACGGATCAGGATAAAGTTGTTTGATACCGAGGGACATTTTTCTTTCTTCCCTGTCGAGTGTAAGTATAACAGCTTCTACTTCGTCACCGATTTTCAGATATTCTTGAGCTGTTTTGAGGTGGTTTGACCAAGACATTTCGCTTACGTGGATTAGACCTTCCACTCCGGGAGCAATTTCGATAAATGCACCGTAGTCTGCCAATACCACAACTTTCCCTTTAACCTTATCACCCACTTTGAGATTCGGATCAAGAGAATCCCACGGATGAGGTTGAAGTTGTTTCATACCGAGGGCAATCCTTTTCTTTTCTTCGTCAAAGTCAAGGATAACCACTTTTACTTTTTGGTCAAGTTGAACAACTTCTTCAGGATGGTTTATTCTGCCCCAAGAAAGGTCTGTGATATGAATAAGTCCGTCAACACCACCGAGGTCAACAAATACTCCGTAAGAGGTGATATTTTTAACTGTTCCTTCAAGTATTTGACCTTTTTCGAGGTTAGCAATAATTTTTTTCTTTTGTTCTTCGAGTTCTTCTTCGATAAGGACTTTATGTGAAACAACTACATTCTTGAATTCGTGATTAATTTTAACAACTTTGAAGTCCATTACTTTGCCTACAAATGCATCGTAGTCGCGGATAGGTTTAACATCGATTTGTGAACCCGGCAAGAATGCTTCTATTCCGAATACATCTACAATCATACCACCTTTTGTACGCGCTTTAATGTAACCTTTGATTACTTCGCTGTTGTCGTAAGCGTTGTTTACTCGTTCCCAAGCTTTTACCAAGCGGGCTTTTTTATGAGAAAGGACTAATTGTCCAGTATTGTTTTCTATGCTTTCTACGAATACTTCCACTTTATCGCCAACTTTGAGGTCGGGATTGTAGCGGAATTCGTTTCTGTTTATGATGCCTTCTGATTTGTAGCCTATGTTTACTACAACTTCTCTTTTGTTAATTGCTATAACCGTACCTTCTACCACTTCTTTTTCTGCAATTGTAGAGAGGGTTTGGTCATAGAGGGCTTCATATTTTTTTCTTTCTTCTTCTGAGTAGAAATCGTCGGTGTTGTTTAATTTGTCCCAATCGATTTCTTCATTGTTGTTTTCGTCATAAAGGTTAATTTCGTAATCGCCTTCTTCGATTTGTTTTTCAGCTTCTTCTTGTGCTTTTTGTTCCATGCGGAATTTTTCAAGTTCATCTTCTTTTACATCTTCCGCACTCAAGTTCAAGTCCTTTTTTTCAAGTTCTTGTTCTTGGTTTAATTTTTTTTCGTCACTCATAACTTTTTGATTTTTAATGGTTAATATGTTAGACTTTATGTTGTTAGATATAACAACCGCCAAAAATTTTGACTTGCAAATGTACGATTTTTTTTAATACACAAGGAGTTAGCAAAAATTTTTTGACAATTTTACATGGTTATCTGTATAATAAAGTGCCGGAAAGCGTGTTGTGTTAACTGAATTGACAGCAGGAATTAAATTCTAATTCCCATAATTGTAATATCATCCACCTGTTCCTGGCGATCTCCATATTCATTTAACCACTTGTTAAGTGTTTGACTTAATATGTCTTTTTGTTCGTTCATAGGTAAGGTTGAGATGTTTAGCAATAGTTCTTTGAAAGGTTTGTTTTTAAATTTTTTACCTAAAGGTCCACCGAATTGATCTACAAAACCGTCCGTAAAAAGATATATAATATCGCCTTTCTCTATCCTAAACCCGTGTGTTGTAAAATCTTCCATTTTTGTAAAAACCGAAATCGGCATCTTATCAGGTTTAAATTCATAAAAGATTATTTTTCCATTTTCATTTTCAACACTTTCTTTTTTTACCTTGTTCCAGTCTATGCTATTTTCTTCACGTTCCAACTCCCTTTCTGTTACAAAAAACATGGCGCTATTTGCTCCTGCAAAGTATATTTCATTTGTTTCTAAATTAATTGAAACAACAGACATATCCATTCCGTCTTTTCTGCGGCGACCGGGTTTTTCTTGTCCGAGAGTACTGATTATCTCAGTTCGCATCTTATCTAAAATTGTTCCGGGATAAGTAATATTCTCTTTCATTACAAGTTCCCGCAAATAAGATATTCCCAACATACTCATAAAAGCACCGGGAACACCGTGTCCTGTGCAATCTGCAACAGTTATAACAATTGTTTTAAGTTTTTCGTTGAAATACCACCAAAAAAAGTCTCCGCTTACTACATTTTTAGGTTTAAAAAACAAGAAATAATCTGAGAAAAAAGATTTTAAATTTTCTTGTGGTGGCAAAACCGACTCTTGAATGTGTCTGGCGTATTCTATACTGGAGGAAAGTTCATTGTGTATATTTTCCAAAGCTTTTTTCTGTGCAATAACTTTATTTCGTTGTGCCTCTATTTCGTCCCGTTGTGCTTCTATTTCATTTTTTTGTACTTGTATCTTTTCTTTCTGGCGTTCCAATGCTTTTTTTTGCAAAAAATCTGTTCTGTACGAAATCTCTAGAATATAAGCAGATGTTATTATTGCAGCCATTACTGTTATCACAAAATACACATTATCTATAAGAACCATTTTATCCTCGTAAATGTAAAAGATTGCCAAAACCAAGTATATCAAAAAAATCAAAACAAAATTGTAAGCAACTGACTTCAACCGTATTCTCATTCCCAAAGCAGAACTCATTACCAATATAATTCCCACATAATATTCTTTATGAGCTAACTCATCCGGCTTGGTTACTACCAGAAATGCTATTATTCCAAGATTAAAAATAAAGTTTAGTGTGTTTGCGATAGGCTGGAGTTTTTTTACAATTATGTCTTTATAACTTAAATACAATCCTACAAAAATTCCGGGAAAGAAAAATAAAAAGCGTACCAGCCAAACGGTTTTATAAGTATGGGGAGCATTGTAATAATCCAGAAAAAAATAAGGTATCAAAACTAATGCGTACATTACAAGCGAGAGCCTGAAAAATATTATAGAACGTCGGTTAAAATATTCTTCAAACTCTTCTTTTTCCTTATCGGTAAGTTTAGGTATTTTTAAAAAATTGTTTAGACGGTTATTATTTTCTCCTTCAAGATGATAATTCATTACTAAAAAATAACAGGTTTTCTCGGAATGAATAATAT
>JALWKH010000008.1 GCA_026996635.1 Bacteroidales bacterium
CTACAGTATATGTATCTCCTTCTTTTACTCCGTGGAAGAATGCATCTTCTTTGTCCGGGAAATATTGTGAATACTTACCGATAAGTTTATTTGCTTCTTCTGCAACTGATTCATCTACCGCTTTGGCTTTTATGAATTTATCCACTGCTGCCCAGAATACTGCTTGTTGTTCAAATTTGTCTTTTCCGCATCCTTTGCTGCTTGAAGCATAAAGCGAACCGATAAGCAAATAAGGCTTACCCCAATCCGGTTTAAGTTTCAATGCTTTGTAAGCATACTCTCTGGCTTCTGCTTTTTTATTAAGTTTTGTGCCGAGTATTGTTGCAAGTTCCAGATAGTATTTCGGCTTGTCTTCTGAGCTGTCCGAAGCAAGTTTTATAGCTTCTTTGTAATATTCTATTGCTTTGGAATATTCTTTCTTTTTAGCCAAAATTTTGGCAATGCTGTAAGCAGATGTTTCCGTAGGTTTGATTTTATATTGTGCTTCGGCAATTTTTACAAACAAGTCACTTTCTGTACAACCTACTTTGTATAAGATTTTGAGTGATTGCTTCAAGAAAACAGTATCATTCTTTTTGCTTTCGAACTTAGGTCCATAAATGGATTCCAGAGTTTCGCAGTTGGCAACGCCGCTTTTGGTGAACAGCAATTCTGTTTTGCTGCTGAGGTCTTTAGCCATTTTTACTTCCTTGTCTATTCTCTTGATTTTTCTTTCAAGTTTCATTTTTTTTCTGGCATCGGTTTCTTGGCTGAGGAGTTTTTGCAAGCTGTCTTTTTTTGCAGGAGCAGAGTTTATTATATAGTCGTAAACACTCATTGCAGCGTTAAAGTCATCAAGTACTTGTTCTTTTTCAATTTCTTTCTTTTTGTATTTTTTTACGGAAATTCTGAACATTACAAACATTGTCGGAGCAAGTGTTTTATTTCCGAGTACTTCGTAAGATTTTTTACAATAATCGTATGCTTCATTATATCTTTCTTTGTCGTAAGTGTATAAATCCACACCTTTTTTTCCGAGATTTTCGGCTTCGTGATCAAAATATTTAATTCTCATATCATATACCCACATAAGGCTGTCCACATATTTGTTTTTAAGCTCTTTGTTATCCTTGTTTTGCTTGATGAAGTATTTGTAAATTTTTGCTCCGTCTATATACAGGTTTTTGGTAGCTTTAGGGCATAATTTAATCGTTTGTCTCCAAGCGGGAAGAGCATCTTTGTAATTTTTTTGTTTTACAAATTCCCTGTAAACGGACAAGTTCATTTTACATTGTTCCGGATTGCTGCCGTATTTATCGTCTGCTTTTTGGTCTTGTGCCATTACAAGTCCCGGAACCAACATCAAAATCGCCAGTAAAATGTTTTTTAGTGCTTTCATAATCTTTAATGTTTTTTAATTAATTTTCGGTTTTACAAACCAAGTTTCGTGTAAATTCATTCCTATTCTGAACATTATATAATAGTCTTCTATCAAGTTGTTTGCCAAAGTTCCGTATTTTCCGAAATCCAAAGTCAGGTTTACGCTTTGCTTTCTTTTTCTTAACGGAAATGTTGCTCCAATTGTTATGCCTTGTTTGGAGATTTGTGTTCCATTGATGAGCAAATTAGTATTTTCCACATAAAAGCCCGAACGGTAAACCATTTTTTTATGATATGCGGACAGAACATTGTGTTTCGGTGAAAATTGTACACCGCCGTGAATTGCCGTTTTGTCTTGCATATCTCCGTTGTTCCAATTCGTATTGCTCCATTTCTCTGTCAAAAATTCAGCGGTAACCATCCATTGTCCTTTGCGGGCTGACAATCCTACGCCGAATTTTTCGGGCATATCTACTTTATAGTTTTTATCTTCGGTATATGAAATTGTGTCAAGCCTGTTGTATTGAATGTAAATGGCTTTTGAGTTTAAGACAGAAAATTTTGATTTTAATTCTTGTTTCGGTGCATAAACTGCACCCAGTATCATTTTAAAACCTGCAAGTTTAAAGTGATATTGTATGCCGAAATCGAAGTAAAAACTCCCTACTTGCAGGTGTTCCTTTTGTGTTGTATTAAAATAATTTTCTCCGCCGGGTAAAACAATGGAATTGTATGTGAGCTTATATCCGAAAAGATAACTTGCAGTAATTCCTACAGCAATCCTGTTTTTAATGTAAAAACTGTTTGCCCAATAAAATTTATTTGTGCCGCCGGTTCCGTTTAAGTAATGATCTATTGTGTCAATACCTTGTTTGTATGTTGGAAATTTTAATGAATATTCACAGGAAGCATAAGGAAGTAACCCTATTGAAGTCCCCCACCATTTTGTAAAACGGAAAGCAGTCATTAAATAATCCATATTTGAAGTGAAGTTTCGTGAAGAATTAACATTGGTTTTTTGATAATCATATCTGCCGAGAAAAGCAAAATCAAAAGTAAAATCAATAGAATCTCTTTGGAACGAAGCAGGATTTACGGTATTGATATGGATAGAATCAGATAATGCAATTGCTGAATAACCTAATGCCGAGCTGTAAACATCCCCTTGATAAGCCTGTGTGCCCAGTCCGTACATAGAATATGGGGTAGTGGCTATTTGAGTAAATGCCGGTAAGTGCAGAATTAAAAGCAAACTAACCAATATCGTTGGTTTCCACCAGTTTTTTGATGCCATAGAGTACTAAATTTGGATTTGCAAAAGTGGTATAATTTATTGAATTATGCAAATATTCGGCAATACCGCCTGTAAGTACGGTAACAAGTCCGGGATATTTGTCGGAAAACTCTTTTATGTAACCTTCAGTTTCGTAGATTATGCCTTTTACTACGCCGTTGTTTACGGCTTCTTCAGTGTTAGTGCCGGTTTGGGTTACGTTGGGATTGAATTCTACTAACGGCAATGCGGAAGTAAACATATCCAAAGCCATATAACGCATATTAATTCCGGGAGAGATGTTACCCCCGAGGTGTAAGCCTTCTGCCGACAAAAAATCTATTGTTATGGCGGTGCCGTAATCAATTATCAGGACATTGGTGTTCGGATACAAATAAGTTGCTGCCGTAAGTGCCGCCAACCTGTCATTGCCGAGCATATGTACGGGTGAGTATTGGGTTTTGAAAGGCAATGATAATTTGTAATTTATCATCATTACAGGCAGTTTATAATCTGTCAGTTTGTTTATGTTGTATCTAATTGTGCCGTAGTTTTGGCTTACATCGCATACACCTGCTTTATCTATTTGATAGTCTTTAAGTATTTTGGCAATCTCGGGTTCAAAGTCCGATAATTCCACAGACGACTTGTATATGAGTTCTTCACCGTCGTAAACTGCCGATTTTATTTTGCTGTTACCTGAATCTATTGCGAGTATTTTCATTTTTTTATTTTTTTATTTTGTATCTGCCATTGAAACCTGTCAATGCTTTGTCATTCTGAACAGTGTCAACCTTAACTTGTTTCAGGTTCTTTTTCTTTCAATCCCTGCATTTTGGCACAGGAATAAATGCCTGTCATTTCTTTTCTTCTATTTTGTAAATACGTTCGTTTTTGTCTGCCGATATTGTTATTTTTACATAGTTGTCAAAATATTCTTCAACTATTTGCGGCCATTCTATAAAACAATAATTTCCTGACAGAATATAATCTTCGAATCCTATTTCCATTAGTTCTTCTTCTGCTTCTATGCGATATAAATCAAAATGGTAAAGTTCTCCATACTTGCTTGATTGATAAATGTTTAGTATGGCAAAAGTGGGGCTTATGGCTTCATCGTTTGCTCCGAGTTGTTTTACTATTTCTTTAATTAATGTTGTTTTGCCGCTCCCAAGGTCTCCTTCAAACAGAAAAATCCTGTGGTTTGGAAATCCTGTTATGATTTTTTGTGCAATATCGCTTATGTCATTTATGTCTTTCGAGATTATTTTCATCATAATTCTTTGGGTATTAGGCTTATAAAAGGAATGAGCATTTCTTCCATAGATATACCGCCGTGTTGAAACGAATTTCTGAATTTTTTCACATAATCGTTGTAATTATTGGGATAAACAAAGAAATAATCGTTTTTTGCAAAAATGTATTTTGACGAAGGATGAGGTTGCGGCAATACGGCTTTTTGCGGTTTATCTATCAAGAAGATGTTTCTTTCGTCCTTTGGATTTTCTAGAGTAAGGGCTTTGCCTTGTTTGTATCTTATGTTGGTGGAAGTTTCTTTGTAACCTACGACTTTTATCGGTTTTTTTATCCTTATGCTGCCGTGGTCTGTAGTGATGAAAACTTTTATTTTGTTTTCTGCAAGTTGTTGCAACATAGTATTAATTGGCGAAGTACTAAACCACGAGTGTGTAATGGAGCGGTAAGATTTTTCATCGCTTGCCAGTTCTTTCAATGTAGTATCGCTTGTTTGTTTGTGGGAGAGAATGTCAATGAAGTTGTAAATTATAACTGACAGTTTGCTGTTTTTTATTTCGTTTATTTCTTTGTTTACTTTTTCTGCAAAAGAATTGTTGAAGATTTTTCTGAAAAAGAAATCGGTCTTTATTCCGTGGCGTGTAAGATTTTTTTCCAAAAGTTCTTTTTCAAACAGGTTTTTGTGTTCGTCTTCTTCGTCGTCAAACCAGTAATCGGGGAAGAGTCGTTTTATTTCGGCGGGCATCAATCCGCTGAAAATAGCATTACGGGAATATTGTGTTGTTGTAGGCAAAATGGAATAAAACAGTGTTTGTTCTTTAATCTTAAAATATTTTGAAACCAAAGAAGATACGGTAAGCCAGTGGTCGTATCTGAAGTTGTCAATCAGGATAAGCACAACGGGTTCATCGTCTTTTAAGTATGGGAATAATTTTTCTTTGAGTATAACTTGGGACATTAATGGTCTGCTATCTTCATTTTCTATCCAGTCAAGGTAGTTTTTTTCTATAAAGTTTGAGAATGCTATATTGGCATTGTCTTTTTGTTCTTCAATAAATTGATCCATTTCCCTTGATCCTGCCGATTGGGTTTGTAAGTCCCAGTATGTAATTTCTTTGTAGATTTCTATCCATTCTTCCGGGTCGTTTGCATAGTCGATTTTTTGAGAAAGTTCCCTGAAGGATTCAAAATAGCTTTTACGGGTTTGTTCTTCAAAAAGTTTGGGCTTTTGTATGTGTTGTTTTACGGTAGATAGAAGTTGGGCGTTGCTTACGGGTTTTATCAGGTAGCCGGAAATATTTTTCCCGATAGCTTCATTCATTACATCTTCTTCTTCGCTTTTGGTGACCATTACCACAGGAATGTGCGGTCTTATCTTTTTTATTTCCATAAGTGCTTCCAACCCCCTAAGTCCGGGCATAATTTCATCAAGAAGTATCAGGTCAACGAGCTCATCCTTAAGGATATCCAATGCATCGTGTGCATTTGTAGCCGTTAATACATCAAAATTGTTTTTTTGTAAAAAGATTATTTGTGCTTTGAAAGAGTCTATTTCGTCGTCTATCCACAGTATTTTTTGTTTTGCTACCATAGTTAATTATTGTTGTTTTGTTCGTCTTCTTTTTTTGCGTCTGTATTCAATAGGTATTTTTTTATGAAAAACTTGTCATATCCTTCAATGTCTTTGTCTTTGAAAAATATGGGATAGTTGTCTTTAGAAATGATAAAATGAGAGTACATTGTGCTGTCAATACCTTGATACACATTGTAGTATATGAGTGCTTTGAAGTATTTAAGTGCTTGTTCGGCATCTTTTAGTCCATTAACAGAAATCAGCTTTTTCTTTGTTCCGAAAAGCACGGTTTTTACATTAAAATCAAACATCGGGAAATAGTCAACATTGAAGTTTATCAGGTTGAATTTTATTCTGTTTACAATTTCAGGGTCGTCATCCACAATCACAACATAAGAATGTTCGCTTTCGGGAGATATTTTATACTTTTCGGTAAGTTTTTCTTCCTAATTCTCTTCTTGTTTATTTGTGCTGTCGGCAGGTTGGGTGTTGGTGGGTGTAGTTTGTTCTGCAACATCGGGTTGTTGTGTGCTGTTTTGTGCAAGTAAGGATTGTTGCCTCAATGTTTGCAACAGTGAGTCGTTGTTTTCTATAAATGATATGTAATACTGTGCTATAGAGTCGGCTTTGGTGTTTTTGTATTTTTGACTTATAATCTCCAGCGTGTTTTTCATTCTTGCATAATCAGCCATTTTGGCATATGTAAATGCTTCGATCAATAAAAACTTAGGTTCTAGGTAGTTGTTGTGTTTACTTTTATAAATGTTTATGGCTTTGAGTGCAGTGTTTAACATATTGTTGGTGTAATATTCATAAGCCTTTATGTACAGGTCTTTTATGCTGTCGCATGCAGCTTCTTTACGAGCCAAATATTCGGGGTCTGATATCAATTTGTTTATTTCACTGTCGGGAAATTCTTTGGCTATGAGAGATTTATAGTAATTGCTTTTTTCTTCGTTCTTTTTCAACTTATAAAGTTGGTAAAGGTTATAATAGGCATTTAACTTGTTTTTACTGTTCGGAAAACGTTTTACAAGCATTTCGAAATATTTTATGGCAAGGTCATATTCGCCAAACCTTTCGCGATAGATTATACCCGTTTCATACATAGCGTCTTCCAATCTTTGGTTGGAGACTTGCATTGCGGAATCTGTTAACGGAATGTTTTTCAAATAAAAATCTTCTGTTTCGTCCAATGGGACACCGTTAACCAATGAGTCTGACGGGTTAAATGATGTGCTGTCGGTTTGGTCTGCCATCATACCGGCAGAAGCTTTGTTTTTTCGTCTCCAGTTATCTTCGAGCGGGCGGTTACCCCAAATTCTTTTAAATGTAGCTTTACCCAAAGATACAGTTGCAGGATTATAAAAGTACCATTTTCCCGAATTGTTGGTGTTAAAATTAGGATTGTTTGCATTTTGCATTTGTTGGTACATATGGAATTGCTGTTGTTCGGCTTCTTGTTTCCTTTTTTCTTCTTTTTTCTTTCTTACCTGCTTAATAATGTTGCGAATAACTTTTCGTCTTTCCTTTTCGCTGAGTGCTGCCAGTTTTTGCAAACTGTCTTCGCGGTTTACTATTTCTATGTTACGTATAAGGTCGTTGAGATTGTCTTTTCTTTCTACAATGGTGGTGTAATCAGGATAATCTTCATTTATGTATGCCATTGTGCTGTCATAATACATTTTTGCGTTTTTGTAATCACGCTTGTTGTAGTATATTGAAGCAATCATTAATAATGTTTTACCTTTTTGGTAGGTATTGTCTTTGTTGAATGCCGAAGACAATTTTAGAGCTTTAAGTGCTTCTGTAGTGTCTTTTTCTTTCAGGTAAACATTAGCTATTGCAAAGTAGATTTGGTCTTTGTATTCTTTATTTTTTTGGTCTTTAAGCATCTTGTTCAGCAATTTGATTGTGCTTTTGAAATTGCCTTTGCGTGATACATAAGAGGTAGCTTGGTGTATGGCTGCGGCAAATTGCATTTCGTAAGGAGCATTACTTTTGGCTACATAAGAATACAGGTTTGATGCACTTTGATAATTTCCTAATTCTTCATACAGTTGTGCCAAAATGAATTTGTATCTTATCTTTTTTTGTTTTTTCCTTTCCAGGTTTAAGGCTTTGAGCAAATATCTGATAGCGGTTTTGTAATCTTTTTCGTAAATTTTGTTTTGTGCTATTGTTGCGTACAAATCGGCTTTTAATTTTTTCGGCAAATCTTTTTCCCCTTCCAATATAGCCAAAGCATTATCTGCATCTTCGTATTTGCCTTGTTGCATCAAAGTTTTTGCTTTCCACAATATTGCATCGTTTTTTATGGGGTCGTAGCTGTATTCGGTTTGTACATAATTAAATGCTTGCAAAGCTCCCATCAAATCGGCTTTGTAGAATTTCGCTTTACCAATTAGCATGTAAGCATCGTCAACCCACTTGTTATATTCTTTTTTGTTGTAAAAATCTTTTTTCTTTTTGCTTCTTTTGTAGTTTTTTCTGGAAGGCTGGACTGTAATAGAATGGAATTTAATAACTTTTGTTCCTTTTTCTATCACTTCATCCATTTGGGAAGAAAGTGCTTGACCTTGTGTTTTGTCCGGATATTTAAAAACCGGTAGGATTTGGGTGAAATCGTCCCTGTAATTTTTTTCAAAATTTTTTACAGCTGTTTTGAACTTATCTCTACCGTTAAAATAAGCATTGTAATGTGCCGTAAGATTATGATATGTGCGAGTCAAAAAAGTGTTTTTCTTTGTTGAACACGAGTAAAAATAAAATATTGCTAAGATTGAAACCGGCAGAAGTATGTATTTATAACTCTTTTGCAAATCCTTCATTTTTTATAATTCATATAATAACTTAGAAACTGCAAAAATATTTTATTTTTCCCGATTATTTTCTTTTAATCTGTAATTTAACGATAATGAAAAAAAATTTTATGTATTTTTGGACA
>JALWKH010000009.1 GCA_026996635.1 Bacteroidales bacterium
CCCATGTGTAAATGTTCGTCATCATCGTGATGCCTGTGGTGACCGTGACCGTCACCGTAACCTTTGCCACGGCCAAAGCCTCTTCCTCTGCCTCGGCCACCGCCAAATCCAAATCCTGGTTCAAAATTTATTGTTTTCATATCTATTGATTTTATTGGTTTAACATTTTCCGAACCGCAATGAATACAATGTTTTACTTCGGTATTATGCGGAACATCAAAAAAACTTTTACAATTTTCGCAATAATATTCATCAACGAGAGTCGAGTATTCATTTTCCGTTTCAAATAGTATTGATTTGTTTTCTACAAATGCTTCTGCAATTTTTTTCCTGTAACTTTGATATATTCTAGTAATTGTCGGCCTCGAAACCTTCATCATTAAAGCTGCCTCTTCTTGAGTAAGTCCGTCATAATCAATGAGTTTCATCGCTTCGTATTCTTCGGGGAGAATATATACTTTTTCACTGTCAATATATCTTATTCCGAAAGGTTTGTAACCTTTCATTACAGGAGCATGTCTTAATGTCTTATGTCTTCTTGGTCTTGCCATTTTTTAATTTTTTATGAACATATGTTCAAAACTTGTGCCAAATGTAATATGTTTTTATTCATTGTTGTAATTGCTTTACGGTTATTTTCTTTATTTTTGAGAAAAATTTTATGCTAATGAATGGAAGTGTCTTGGTTACAGGTGGATTGGGTTATATTGGTTCTCATGCTGCAACTTTATTGCTGGAAAAAGGTTATGATGTTGTGATTGTTGACAATTTGTCAAATTCGAGAAAAGAAATTTTATCCGGCATAGAAAAAATTACAGGCAAAAAGCCAAAAGTATATTTTGAAGATTTGAAAAATCCTGCCGTTACTGAAAAAATAATGAAAGAAAATGACATAAAGGTAGTAATTCATTTTGCGGCATATAAGGCTGTGGGCGAAAGTGTGGAAAAGCCTTTGATGTATTACGAAAACAACCTTTTTTCATTGATAAATACATTAAAAGCGGCACTGAATACGGGAGTGAAGAACTTTATTTTTTCATCATCTTGTACGGTTTACGGCGAACCTGATGAGTTGCCCGTAACAGAGGAAAGCCCTGTGGTTAAAGCCGAATCTCCATACGGAAACACAAAAAAGGTGGCTGAAGAAATCTTAATTGATTTGACAAATGCAGAAAAGTCGTTTAATGTTATATCACTCAGGTATTTCAATCCCATAGGAGCACATCCTACCGCACTTATAGGAGAGTTACCTCTTGGCGTACCGAATAATCTTGTGCCGTTTATTACCCAGACTGCTTACGGAATTCGGGAACAACTTAAGGTCTTTGGCAGTGACTATAATACTCCCGACGGAACTCCGATTCGTGATTATATTGATATTATGGATCTGGTAGAGGCTCACATTGTAGCACTTGAAAGGTTGTTTGAAGGTAAGAATGAAAGCAATTTTGAGGTTTTCAATCTCGGTACGGGAAAGGGGCGGAGTGTGCTAGAAGTAATAAACGCTTTTGAAAAAGCCACAGGAGTTAAGCTGAATTATGTGATAACAGATAGAAGACCCGGTGATGTGGAAAAAATCTGGGCTGATCCCACAAAAGCAAACAAAGTCTTGGGTTGGAAAGCAAAAAGGAGTTTGGAAGATTCGCTAAAAACCGCTTGGGAGTGGGAAAATTACTACAGGAAAAACCTTGAAATATGAAACAAAAACTTGTCTTTCTCACAGGTTCAGGCATAAGTGCCGAAAGCGGCTTGCTAACTTTCAGGGATATGGGCGGAATGTGGCAAAAGTATAATGTATATGAAGTAGCCACACCTGAGGCTTGGGAGAACAATCCGGAACTTGTATTGGAG
>JALWKH010000010.1:0-6498 GCA_026996635.1 Bacteroidales bacterium
AACTTATTCACAAATAAGCCGTTTCCCGTCAAGAAAGCCTAAACTAATAATTCAAATTGTTATTGACAATTTCAGATACGACCTGCTTTACCGCTACAAAGACAAATTGAGTGAAAAAGGTTTTTTGAAGCTGATGGAAGAAGGTACTTTTTGCAAAAACTCATCACTTCAATATGCCATAACCCAACATGCACCCGGATATGCAACAATTGCAACAGGCAGCCAGCCTGCAGTACACGGCATAGTAAGCAACAGTTGGTACAATTCCATAAAAAAATCAAGGGTGGAAGCCTGTTTTGACAAAAACGTACACGCAATAGGAACAGACGACAATCCGAGATATGCAGTCTCCCCCAAAAATTATTTTTCGTCCACTTTTACAGATGAACTGAAAATGGCTTACGGTAGCAAATCAAAAGTTTTTTCCGTTGCAATTGACCCTTGTGCCGCTGTTTTTTTGGCGGGACATAATGCCGACGGAGCATTCTTTTATGACGATGCAACCGGGAAATTTGTAAGCAACTCGTATTATATGGACAGCTTGCCTAACTGGGTAAAAGATTTTAACAAAAAACAACTTGCATTTACATATTTGAACAGGAAATGGGAACCGCTGTATGACCTGAAAGAATACACCGCAAGCGTAAATGACAGTGCCAAATACGAAAAAGGATTCGGAGCCGGAACAGTATTCCCATACGACTTGCTGAAAATTGCCAAACTCGATAAAAAGCATCCCGATTACTCCGTGCTTAAATACACACCTTTTGCAAACACCATTGTTCACGATTTGGCTATTGCAACCATTGAAAACAACAAACTGGGCAAAGACAAATACACCGATTACCTTGCAATTAGCTTTAACTCAACCAAATACATAGCAAAATATTTCGGCATAACTTCCGTTGAATTTGAAGACGCTTTCCTCAGGCTTGACAAAGAAATTGCACACTTGGTGGAATATGTAAACGAAACAATAGGCAAAGGCAATGTATTGTTTATCATCACAGGCAGCAATGGCGGTATGATGCCTCCCGAATACCTTATTACTCAAAAAATTAAAGCCGGCAGGTATAAACAAATGTTTGCTTACTCACTGCTAAAAACATATCTGAATGCACTTTACGGTGAAGGCAACTGGGTTTCGAAATTCGACAACTTGCAAATTTTCCTTAACCGCACCCTCATTGAAGACAAAAAGCTGAATCTTGCCGAAGTTCAACAAAAAACCGCCGATTTCCTAATGCAATTCAGCGGAATAGCCCTGAGTGTTACAGCTACTAGCCTAATGAACAACAACTACACCGAAGGCATATTGCACAAATTGCAAAACAGTTACAATCCCAAGCGGTCGGGAGATGTTTTTGTGATTATGCAACCTTACTTTATGGAAGACATCAGCGATGTTTCGGTTTCAAATTCGCCATACAGTTACGATACAAAAGTTCCGCTGATTTTTTACGGTTGGAAGACCAAAATCCGTAAAATTTCCGAACCCGTTGACATTGCCGAAATTGCACCCACTTTGTCATACATCCTGGATATAATGTATCCGAGTGGCAGTGTAGAAAAAATCTTTACCGAGTTTTATAAATGAAAACGGTAACCATCACAGTAATAAATGATCTTCTCACCGACAACCGGGTGCTGAAAACGGCTGAATACCTGGCTGCAAAAGGATACCGTGTAAAAATTTTCGGCAGGAAGCTGCAAAAAACTTATCCGCCTTTTTCAAGCAACGAAAACATTACGGTAAAGCGTTTCAAACTTCCCGTAAACAAAGGTAAATTGTTTTACCTATATTACAATTTCATCTTGTTTTTTGCACTGCTTTTCACCAAAAAAGACATTTTGCTTGCAGTCGATTTGGACACACTGCTTCCGAATTATCTGGTTTCACACCTTCAAAACAAAAAACTTGTTTATGATTCGCACGAATTGTTTACCGAAGTTCCCGAACTCATAGACCGCCCCAAAACAAAAAAAATCTGGCTGAAATTAGAGTCTTGGATTTTGCCGAAATTAAAGCATTGCTACACGGTAAGCCCCTCTATTGCAAAAGAATACAAAAACCGCTACGGAGTCGGGTTTGAAGTAATTCGCAACCTGCCGCTTTACGAAAAAGTAAAATCCATACCTAAAAATTTGAAACTTAACCACATCAGCACAAAAGGCAAAATCCTGCTTTATCAAGGATCATTGAACAAAGGGCGCGGGATTGAACTTATGATAAAAACAATGGCACTGCTTGACGGGTTTACCTTGGTAATTGCAGGATCGGGAGATTTGGAGAACGAATTGAAAAAACTTGCAGCAGAGTTGAATTTGTTAGACAAAAAAGTCTTTTTTTTAGGAAGAATTCCCGCAAAGGAACTTAAATACATCACTGCACAAGCGTACCTCGGCTTGTCGTTGGAAGAAGAAGCCGGCTTAAACTACAAATACGCCTTGCCAAATAAACTTTTCGATTACATAATGGCGGAAGTGCCGCAAGTTGTTTCGCCCCTTACCGAAATGAAAAAAATAATTGAACAATACAAAACAGGCATTTTGCTAACAAAACACGATGAAGAAACATTGAAAAACACTATCCTTTCGATAACTCCCGGACAATACGGCGAGATGAAAAAAAATTGCGAAATTGCATCTAAAGAATTAAATTGGGAAAATGAAGCAAAAAAACTTGAAAAATACTTCCCGTAACGAACCGCTTATCCGATTTTCGAAAGTCTTTTTCCCGCTGCTTATCACATCAATAATCTGGGCGGTAAAAATAATTGAAGCCGCTTTCGATTTGGATTTTTCACAATATGGTATTCTGCCAAGAGATTGGAACACCGTTTGGCACATAGTTACAGCACCGTTTATACACGGCAGTTGGTCGCATATTTACTACAACACTTTGTATTGGATCGTATTCTCCACAGCTGTATTTTATCTGTATCCCAAGCGGGCGTATTTGTATATGCTGTCGGCATTTATAGACACGGGAATTATTTTGTGGATAATAGGCAGACCTTCGTACCACATAGGTTTAAGCGGAGTAATTTACGCCTTGGCATCGTTGGTGTTTTTCGAAAACTTAATTTCAAGGAATTATGCAAAAACAGCTATTTCCTTGGCATTGATTTTCTTGTTCGGCGGAATGGCTTACGGATTGTTTCCCAAGGACATACACATAAGTTGGGAAGGACATCTTGCCGGAGTAATAGTAGGCTTTTTCTTGGCACTATTCGAACATAAATTTGCAGAAATTGAAGACACCGAACGGCGAAGAAAACTTTATGAAGATTACACTTAAACCATTTTTACCTAACTTTGCAAAAAAGCTACAAATATGTTAGACAACATAAAAAACTTAAAATTTAAAGACAGCGGGACATTCTTTTTGCTTGCAGGACCTTGTGTGGTAGAAGGCGAAAAAATAACTTTGGAAATTGCGGAAACAATAAAAAAAATTACCGAAAAATACTCCATACCGTTTGTTTTCAAAGTATCATACAAAAAAGCAAACCGCAGCAAACTTGATTCCTTTATGGGGCTCGGTGATGAAAAAGCCCTGAAAATCCTGCAAAAGGTTAAACAAACATTTGACTTGCCCTTAATCACTGATATTCATACTGCCGAAGAAGCCGAATTGGCTGCAGCTTACGATATTGACATTTTGCAGATACCTGCATTTCTTTCACGACAAACAGAACTGTTACTGGCAGCAGGAAAAACAGGCAAATATGTAAACATAAAAAAGGGGCAATTTATGTCGCCTCAAGCGATGAAGTTTGCTGCAGAAAAAGTGGTTTCAACAGGAAACAAAAACATTTTGCTTACGGAAAGGGGAACATTTTTCGGCTATCAAGACTTGGTGGTTGATTTCAGGTCTGTGCCCATTATGCAGCAGACAGGCTATCCTGTAGTAGTTGACATCACCCACTCTTTGCAGCAACCGAATCAAACCTCGGGAGTTACAGGCGGCAATCCCGAACTTATCGAAACTATGGGGAGAGCAGCAATAGCAACAGGTGCAGACGGTATTTTCTTGGAAACACACCCCGATCCGTCAAAAGCACTCTCCGACGGTGCAAATATGCTTAAACTCTCACTTTTGGACGACCTCTTGAGAAAATTAAAAACGCTGCACGACACTGTAAAATCACTATAATAAAAAAAGCCCGCTTTTCGGCGGGCTTTTAAAAATTCTAATTATCGGTAAAGGACATTAAAACCCAGTGATTATAATTACTGTCCCAAATAAACATTGCCACATCATCAGCCTCAATAAGCAAATCTGAACTCATTGAAATATTTATATCTCCTGCCGGTAATACAATTCCGTCGTGAGAACCTTGTAAAACTAAGACTTGCCCGGCAACAGACCCATCAGATAAATGAACAACATTACCTCCCGAATCTACTACATAATATGATTTAGTTGTAGGGATAACATCATTAGCATTAAGATAAAGATTACCTTGTTCCAGTGCAAAGAAATCTCTAATTGTTACATGTGCATTAAGTTTTACTGCATCATTATCAAATTCCCCGTAAATTAACGGTTCTGAAGTGTTAGAATTATCAATATACAGCTTATTGGAACCTGTTTCATTATAACCGGCATAATTTCCTATAAAAACATTTCCCGAACCTTGTAGATTAAAACCGGAATAATAACCTAAAATAACATTATTTTTAGAATTGTTGTGAATAGACATAGCAGCATTTGCCCCTAGTATAACATTATTATCAGAAGCACTATCTATATTATAAGCAGACATCGATCCGAGAATAACATTATTTTCCACATGAGATATATGATAACCTGCTTGGTAACCTAATAGAACATTATTACTAGAATTATCCGTAGATGTTGTATCTCCGTCATATCCTGCTCTACCACAATCTGTTCCAATAAAAACATTATTGTAACCTTTAGTAAGCCAAAATGCAGAATTTGTACCAACAAATGTATTTCCGGAACCACTTTCAAGATACGGTGCCGAATTTATCCCAATATTAACCGAATAACTTCCATACTTATTGCTCGCACCAGCATTTGAACCTATGTAAATATCATAATTTCCTCCTAAATTATGAAAACCTGCATTAGTCCCCAAGAAAACATTATCATGACCGTTAGTAGTATTCAAACCTGACTGATAGCCGATAAATACATTATAACTTGCTGTTGTGTTTTTATGTCCTGCTAAATATCCTGCAAAGAAGTTTCCCTTTCCTGTTGTTAAACCTTCTCCCGATCGATAACCGAAAACAGAATTGTACAAACCTGTACCATTAGCAGTATCAGCAACTATATTAACACCTGCCATATGCCCAATAAAATAATTTAAAGGTGTCAATTGCATATATGGCAGTGTACTGCTACTGTCATTCAAATTTCCTACTCCGAAACCTCCTTCATCACCCGTAGTATAAACACGTGTACTATCGCCAGTAACAACAAAATACTGTGAACCTGAATTAGATTTTGTGCTTACCCTGCCACTTACAGCAAAACCGCCTAAACTGCCTACTGCCTTACTGTTATCTTCATCAAAATAAATTCTTGTACTATCCGGGGTTACATACAAATAAGGCTTTGCCACGCCTTTTGTCGATACCCTGCCGCTTACCGCAAAACCTCCCAGACTGCCTACTGCTTTACTGCTGTCTATTCGCAAAAAAACATGTACACTGTCCCTGTACACTACAAATACAGGCTCACCGTCTTTATCTTTTACTTCAAACAACGGTAAGCTGTCCGGTGCCAACGGATCTTGTTGGATTACCAACCTACCTTGAGGGGTATTTGTCCCAATTCCCAATCGCTCTTTGGTTACATCCCAGTATAAACTCGGAGAAGCATCCAATACGCCATTGTTGTTAAACTGAATCTCTCCCGTGTTACCCGCTGCAGAATTCGAACTCAAATATACCGAATTGCCGTTACTTAAATATAATGTATCATTACTTATACTCAACATTTGCAACTCATTGGTCGGGTCACTGTCTCCATCTTCCGGAAGTAACACATAATTACCATTACTTATAAACAATGTATCTCCATGCAATTCCAATATCTGCAATTCATTTGTGTTGTCTACATCATTAGGCCCGGATACTTGTACAGCATAATACGAATAATTTGCCGTATCTGATTTAGCCGCATAGAAAGAATACGGTACACTTACTATCTCTTGTGTGCCCAGTTCTTCCATGCCACTGCCTGCATCAACATAGGTCTTCAAAAAATACGGTCCGGTTGACCAATCAATATCCGAAAACACTCCCTGATTAACACTACCATCACCAATAAATACATTTACCAATCCGTATTGGTTTGTTGTAACATTATGCCACTCGGAATAAACAACATTGCCGGAAGCAGAACCCTGCAGAATATCCAGTTGCAAAACAACATTTTGGTTCTGCAATACATTTCCGTTTGCATCCCTTATCACTGCCTGATAAGAAATCTTTTGCGGTTGGGAATAAAGATCACCA
>JALWKH010000010.1:6508-8358 GCA_026996635.1 Bacteroidales bacterium
CGGATTTAAATATTTTGCTTTTTCATTACCTTTTTTCTCAACAACAGGAATAATCGGATGAGCTTTTGCATAAGGATCTTTTCGAATACCTGTAACTTGCCAAGAAACTTTTTGTCCCGGATTTCCTCCGGCTATAACAAAAGTATTGTTTTGAATCTCCTGTTCAATATGTAAATTAGGTGCTGCACTCCCTATAGGTGTAAGCTGATATCTGTAATCTTTGTTCAATACATCAAAATAATCAGGGAGTGTTACTGTTGCTTTTCCGTCTTGATCCAAAACAACTACCCCATCATAAACATTTTTCATATCAGGACTTTCAACAAAAGAATGGATAAGATACCTATTGGCAGGATCACGTGGATCGTCTATTTTGAAAGAACCTGCATTTTTTGAAAGAGTACCGTTAACATGAACATCACCATTGAAATATGCTGCATAATGTGTACCACTACCGGTAGTTGAAGCATTAGCATATATTCCATAAGTATTTCCTGTTCCACTATTTGAAGCGAAAAAATATCCTCCATATGCTGAGTATGAACTATTTGTTGATACATATCCTGCAACCCCTTTATATTTTCCTACTCCATAAACTCCTGTACCATATCCATCTGATACCGCATGAATTCCATAAACAGCTGCATTGTCATTATTCAACTCATTATCAACAACATGCAACATATAAGATGGAGTGCTGGTATTTATTCCAACCTTACCATTTTTTAATACTGTAACAGCATTATGCCTAACATTATACACATTACTATTACCAATTATAAATAATGGATCAGTATCAACCCAATTTAAACTATCTCCATTATCTTCATTCAATTGACCGAAAACAGCACAAGCATAACTTTGTGCTTTTAAATGATTTCCTATAGCCCATGCGTACGTACCGCTTACAACATTTCTGAAACCTATTGCTCCATTACTACCTGAGCGTACAGTGTTAAAACTTCCTAAAGTGAAACCGCCAGATTTATCATAATCATAATCATTAAAACTAGGATTCTCATATGGACTAAAAATAGTATTAAAATTTCCAATTGATATCGAATATTCAGAAGAAGTATCTACGTTATTACCATTACCTATTACTCCAGAATATATTCCTTTAGCTTGATTTGCATGAGGAGTCATCAAATACCAAGCAGAGTGTCCAAAAGCAAAAGAATGCGAACCGTATGTATAAGAACCTGAACCAATAGAAACAGAACTGTTAGCATATGCTCTTGCATTAAGGGCCAAAGCAAAATTTCCTTTACTCATAGCTCTTGGTCCAATAGCTATACTTGCTGTGGAATCTGTTTCAGCACCTAAGCCAATTGCAATAGTATATTTACCTCTCGCTGTTGTAGGATATTGTGTTAAATACGAACCACTATTTTCATCCACAGCTGCAGACCCAATCGCATAACAACCTAATCCTTCTGCAACAGCATTAGTACCAAAAGCATAAGACCCTTGGCCTATTGTTTTTGTAGAGTTTCCTAGCGCATATGAATTATTCCCTTCTGCGGTAGCACTATCTCCTATAGCCATAGAATAATTACCTTTTGCAACAGATTTATAACCGAGCGCTTGCGAATAATTTCCTATAGCTTTACTTTCAAATCCCGTTACAAACGAATTCAGCCCTACACTGTCGGGACTCTCTATCAATACCCTCCCAGTCAAAAACGCTTCCTTGTTCGGATACCAATATACCCTCGGCTCGCTCGGATTGATTATTACTACACTGTCACTAGGCGATACGGCAAAATAATCATTTCCTCCGGTAGATTTTGTACTTACCCTGCCGCTTACCGCAAAACCGCCTAAACTACCTACTGCCTTACTGTTAT
>JALWKH010000011.1 GCA_026996635.1 Bacteroidales bacterium
TTACAGATTAGAAATGTTGCAACATTGGCAGGAAATATTGCCAATGCATCTCCCATTGCCGACAGCACTTCTTTATTGTTGGCAGCAGATGCAAAATTAAGTTTGATAAATATTTATAATAAAAGTCAACGCACTGTACCACTTTCCGATTTTTTCATCTCTTACAAAAAAACAAATATAAAAAAAGGAGAAATCATAAAATCAATCATAATTCCCGTTAAAGAGGATGTTAAATTTTCCTTTGAAAAAACAAGCAAGCGAAAAGCCGTAGATATTTCCACCGTTAATTCGGCATTGGCAGTAAAGGTTGAAAACAACATTATTACTCACATAAACTTATCCCTTGGTGGAATTGCCCCGACACCTTATTTATGCAAAACTGTAAAAAACTTTACAGGAGAGGAATTATCAGAAGAAACCGTTTACAAAATAGCGGAAACAATAAAAAACCAAATAAAACCTATAAGCGACATCAGAGGTTCTGACAATTACAGAAAAGAATTGGTTAAAAATCACATTATCAAGCACTTTTATAAATTATTCCCCCAAATTTTCTAACAATGAAACAAGAAAAGAACATTACCCACATAGACGGAGAATTACATGTAACCGGCAAAACAAAATATCTGCTTGAATCACCTTTGCCTCAAGGAACGCTCGTTATGCAACCGGTATACTCCACTTATGCTTCCGCAGATATTTTAGAAATAAATTATGATGAAGCATTATCCGTTCCGGGCGTTGTTAGAGTATTGACTCACAAAGACATACCTGGCATAAACCAAATAGGCGTAATTGAGTTTGATGAACCTTTATTACCTGAAAACAAAGTTAGTTACATCGGACAACCTGTTGCCATTATAGTTTGTACAAACAAAGAAGCTTGCGCAAATGCACTTTCAAAGGTAAAAATCAAATACAACCCCCACACTCCCATACTTACGATAGAAGATGCTGAAATAAAAAACAGTTTTTTTGATTACAAACAAGAAGTAAAAAGAGGAAATCCCGACAAAGCATTTGACAAGTGCGACAACATTATTGAAGATGAAATAACAGGCGGTGCTCAAGATCATCTTTATTTGGAAACCCAACGAGTATTGGTTGTCCCGGACGAAGGGAATCACTATTTCATTTATTCCGCTACACAATCACCAACAGAAATACAAAGCGTTGTTTCGAGGATTTTAGGAGTAAAAAGCAAAGATATAACTGTAGATGTTAAGCGGTTAGGAGGGGCTTTTGGCGGTAAAGAACGAAAAGCCACGATTTTTGCATCACTTGCAGCATTGGCTTCATACCACACGGGCAAACCTGTTTACTTTATTATGTCACGCCAAGACGACATGAAGTTTACAGGCAAACGACATCCTTTCAAAACAAAATATAAAGTTGGATTTGATAAAAACGGTAAAATATTAGCTGCAAAATTTCAACTAACCACAAACGGAGGTGCTTTTACAGATTTGTCAACTGCCGTCCTGGAAAGATTCGTGCTTAACATGGACGGTTCTTATTTTATACCGGATATAGAAATTAAAGCTCGCATTGCAAAAACCAATCTGCCGCCCAATACAGCATTCCGAGGGTTCGGTGCACCTCAAGCATTTTTTTCCATAGAACATATAATTGAAAGAATTGCTTTCAAACTAAAAAAAGACCCTATTGAAATTCGCATAATAAATGCTTATAAAGAAGGACAACCCGCACCATACGGACAAAAGATCAAAGAGACTTACATAATTGAGTCTTTGGAAAAATTAAAAAATAATTCAAATTATACCGGACTGAAAAAAGAATTAGAAAAGTTTAATAAAACCATTAAGTT
>JALWKH010000012.1 GCA_026996635.1 Bacteroidales bacterium
AAAACTTTTGAAAATGAAAAAAGACGAAACAGTTTTTCAGTTTATTGAAAAAGAACATCAACGACAATTAAACGGGATTGAACTTATTGCTTCTGAAAATTTTGTAAGTGACCAAGTAATGCAAGCCATGGGTTCTTGGCTTACCAATAAATATGCAGAAGGTTATCCCGGCAAAAGATATTACGGCGGCTGCCAATTTGTAGATGAAATAGAAACAATAGCCATAGAACGAGCAAAAAAATTATTCGGTGCTGTATGGGCAAATGTTCAACCGCACTCCGGTGCTCAAGCTAATGCCGCAGTTATGCTTGCCGCTCTCAAACCCGGCGATAAATTTATGGGACTCGACTTGGCTCACGGCGGACACCTTACGCACGGTTCATTTGTTAATTATTCAGGCATTTTATACAATCCTATACCCTACCATGTAAATGAAGACGGCTACATCGATTACGACGAAATGGAAGAAATTGCCCTCAAAGAAAAACCGAAACTCATAATAGCAGGCGCTTCCGCTTATTCAAGGGATTGGGATTATGAAAGAATGAGAAAAATTGCCGACAGTGTAGGAGCAATACTTATGGCAGATATTTCACACCCGTCAGGTCTTATTGCCCGTGGATTACTCAAAAACCCGTTCCCACATTGTCATATTGTTACTACTACCACACACAAAACATTGAGAGGTCCGAGAGGTGGTATGATACTCATTGCAGAAGATATAGAAAACCCATGGGGCTATACAACACCGAAAGGCAAAATAAAAACTTTGTCACAAGTTCTTGATTCTGCAGTATTCCCCGGCACACAAGGAGGTCCGCTGGAACATGTTATTGCAGCTAAAGCAGTTGCATTCGGCGAAGCACTTACAGATGAATACGGAGAATATGTAAAACAAGTAAGGAAAAATGCCGAAGCCATGGCTAAAGCATTCCTTGATAAAGGCTACAAAATCGTTTCAGGTGGCACAGACAATCACTTAATGCTCATCGACCTAAGAACAAAATATCCTGAAATTACAGGTAAGCAAGTAGAAAAAACACTTGAAAGAGCTCATATTACAATCAATAAAAATATGGTGCCGTTCGACAGCAGATCTCCATTCCAAACTTCAGGAATAAGAGTAGGAACTCCTGCCGTAACAACCAGAGGTATGAAAGAAGAACAAATGCCGGTAATTGTAGAGTTGATAGACGAAGTAATAAATCATATCGGCAAAGCCGATGAAGAAGAAGTAGTTGCTAAAGTAGGCGAAAAAGTAAATCAAATGATGAAAGATTATCCGCTTTTTGCTTACTAATGTTCTACTTTCAACAAATACAAAAGGCTGCCCGAAATGAGCAGCCTTTTATTTTTTCAGGATATAAATGCTACAGATTATGTGCAATTTTAGCCGCTTCGGTTCGATTTCTGACATTTAATTTCAAGAAAATATTTTTCGTGTGGGTTTTAACGGTATTTACGGAAACAAAAAGTTTTTCGGATATTTCATTATTTGTATAGCCCTTTGCGATAAGCAGTAATATTTTTTCTTCTCTTTCTGTTAACCCGAATTTTTTTACATTATTCAAAATTTCATTTTCCTTTTGTTTAATCAATTCGGCATTTTTCACTTTAACCTCTTCTATTTCTCTGATATAATTTTCAATGCTTCTTCGCATCCTTAATGTATTCAACTTATTTTGTTTCTGTTTTAATCGAAAAAGTAAAAATAGTGCAGATAAAAGGAATATCAAAACAACAACAAACAACCATAAAGTCAGTAATCGTTGACTCTTTACTTTATTCGATAATAAAAGAAGGTTTATTTTATGATCTTTTTCCGA
>JALWKH010000013.1:0-7061 GCA_026996635.1 Bacteroidales bacterium
TACGAATGTAAACAGTAAATATCCCGATTATGCACCTTTTATTATTCCTATTGAGGGAACATTGTATTTTACATCCAGGAGACCGGGCAGTAGCGGCAACAATAAAGATCCGTTAGGGCTTTATTACGAAGATATTTATAAGTGTAACTACAAGGATAAGCATTTTGAACACGCAATAAACATAGGCCCGCCTGTAAATACAAGATATCACGATGCTTGTGTGGGTTTTTCAAAAGACGGAAAGACAATGTACATTTACCGTAACGAAGCATATACCGGCGGAGATATTTATTATTCCGAAAAAGTTGATGCAAATATGTGGAGTGTGCCTGTTAAATTTTCAGACAGGTTAAACCGCGAAGGTTCGGTAGAATCTTCTATGACCATAACGCAAGACGGTAATATTATTTATTTTTCCAGCAATATGAAAGGAGGTTATGGCGGTAAAGATATTTACAGAATTGTAAAACTGCCTAACGGAGAATGGAGTTTGCCGCAAAATCTCGGTGCTGCCGTAAATTCTCCTTACGATGAAGATGCTCCTTTTATCTCTAACGATGGGAACAGGTTGTATTTCAGTTCGAAAGGACATAAGAATATGGGAGGATACGATATTTTTGTGTCTGAACGCAAAGGTGAAAATTTATGGTCTGAGCCTATAAATATGGGAATACCGATAAACAGTGTGGCAGATGATATTTTCTTTGTTACAAATCCTGAAGGTACAAAGGGGTATTTTTCAAGTAATAGGCAGGGCGGATACGGTGATATGGATATTTACTCCGTAAAAATGTCCGATTTATCACAAAAGCCAATCGTGTTGAAAGGAAGTGTAACGACTTACGAACCGGAATTTAAAACCCTGAAAGCGGTAATAACCGTAATAGATTACAGGACAAAGGAGGTACAGGGTATTTACAGGACTTCTAAAGACGGTAAATTTATATTGGCATTGCTCCCTAACAAAAGGTATAAAATGATTGTTGAAAGTGAGGGGTATCATTCTACCATTGAAGATATTGACCTTACATCAAAAATAAGAAGGCAAGATTTATCAAAGAATATTGTGCTCAAATTAAAATGAAAAGAATAGCTGTCATATTATTTCTTTTTGTTGCGGCGGTCAGGTTGAATGCCCAAGATCCCCAAATGACACAATTTTTTTCCGCACCATTGTATTTGGCACCTTCATTTGCCGGAAGTTCTTTGGGGTCAAGGGCTGTTCTTAATTTTAGAGACCAATGGCCTGCCATTCCGGGGGCTTTTGTTACTTATATGTTTTCGTTGGATCACAATTTTTACAAATACCATTCGGGTGCCGGTATTTTGTTTTTAAGAGACCAGGCAGGCAGCGGTAAACTGGCACTTACGCAAGTTAGCCTTAATTATTCTTACAACATTGTTTTCAGCAGGTTTTTGAATGTAAGGCCTGCCATAGCCGTTTTGTTTTCACAGAGAAGCATAGATTATTCACGTTTGGTTTTCGGAGATCAATTAAGTTTGACTCACGGGCTTACGCCAACTGTTGAAAGCAGGTTCTTGGATAACCATATGTATTTGGATTTTAATTTTTCCTCAGTGGTTTTATATAAGAATTATTGGGGTGGATTTAATGTAATGCATATGTTGCAACCCGACCAAAGTTTGATAAATGAAGGTGTCAGCCCCGTACCCACGGATTTTTATTTGTTTGGTGGAGGGAAATTTTCGGCAGGCCCGTCTTCGGCTTCATTCAGGAACAAAAACATTCTTTTCTCTTTTTTGTATAAGTCACAAGGGAAATTTGACCAGTTGGATTTAGGGGTTTATTGGGAAAATTTGCCGTTTGTGGTAGGGTTGTGGTACAGAGGGTTGCCGCTGAAACATTATGCGCCAGGTTACGGCAATCACGATGCCATTGCCATTGTGCTGGGGTATGCAAGCGACAGGTTTAAAGTCGGTTACAGCTACGATTTTACAGTGTCGAGGCTTGCTTTCAAAAGTGCAGGATCCCACGAAATTTCTTTTGCTTACGAATTTAACCAAGATCAAAGGTTGAAGAGAAGTAAGAAGAAACAAATGATACCTTGTGCGAAGTTTTAGAGGTGTAGAGGAAGTGTTGACATTCATTTCCACAAGATACAATCATACGGAAACATGTTTTTTTTGATTTAAGAATATCGAATAATGAACAACGAATGATGAATTTTACTTCTAAAATCGATATTCGGCATTGGATATTCGTTATTCATGTCGGTTAGGAGGGATTTGGCCCGTTTATAATTCATACAAAATACCATATTTGATTAGCCTCGCCTTTCAAGATAGTTGTTAATTGTTAGTGGTTAGTTGTTAGTTGAGCGGGCTAAAGCCCGTTTATCGTTCATTTGAAAATACCACATTTTGAATAGTCCCGCCATTTATGGTGGGGTAAAGATGAATAAAAAACCGTTGGCTTTAGCCTTAGTCATCTTTGTTCCGGGGCTAAAGCCCCGCTTGGCGGCATATTATCTCACACCGCCTTAAAAGGCGGTGCTAATCATCATATTTACATATCGGCGGACTTTTCCTCGTATTTGCAGATATTTTGCCATTCACGCCACCGCAACCCCGCCATTTTGACCTGACCAACGCACTACAGCAATTGCTATTCAGTGGCAAATCAATCAACTAACCACTAACAATTAACAGATTAGCAAATTAATTCATTAGCAAATTAACAATTGTCATTTATGGTGGGGAATAAATGAATAAAAAAACATTGGCTTTAGCCTTCGCTTTCTTAGTAACCCATATTTCATTAACTTTGCCAAAAAAACGGGAATATGAATTTTTTTGCAGTTCAGTTTGATGTCGTTTGGGAGGATGTAAGCCGTAATTGGGAAAAAATTGAGGCATTGTTGGAAGGTGAGGGGGATTTGGACGGCAGTATGATTTTTTTGCCGGAAATGTTTGCCACGGGTTACACTATGAAACCGGATAGGGTGGTAGGCAAAATACCTGAAGCGGTAGAGCGGCTGAAAGAATTTTCCCGTGAGAAGAAATGTTTAATCGGCGGATCGCTGCCTGCTTATGATGACGGAAAGTTTTACAACAGATTTTATGTATATGCCGAGGGTAAGGAGTTGGCGGTTTACGACAAAAGGCATTTGTTCAGCAATGCGGGTGAGCACAAAGTTTATGCGGGCGGCAACAGACCGGTAACTTTTGATTATAACGGGTGGAAGGTAAAACCTGTGGTGTGCTATGATTTGCGGTTCCCCGTATGGATCAGAAATGTCGAAGGGTATGATTTGCTGGTTGTGGTAGCAAACTGGCCTGATAAGCGTGATGAGGTGTGGAGATTGCTGCTTAGAACCCGTTCCATTGAAAACCAGTCGTATGTGCTTGGGGTGAACAGGGTGGGAACGGACGGCAACGGCTACGAGTATTCGGGCAGTTCCGTTTTTGTTGATGCAAAGGGGAAAATTATTGCCGATATGAAAGATAAAGAAGGCGTGTTGAGTGTGCGAAATGTTTCCAAGGAAGATTTGTATGATTTCAGAGAAAAGTTTGATACATTGAAAGATGCCGACAAGTTTAAGATTGAATTGTAATGTTTAGGTTTGCACTATCTACATTCGGAGCCAAGATTATTACCAGCCTGGTAAATTTTATCCTTATCGTAATTGCTTCCCGTTATATCGGTGCTGCAGGAGTGGGAGAAATAAGTATGATACTGCTTACAGTTTCCGTGGTGGTAATGGCAAGTTTCATAATCGGCGGGTCTGCAATAGTTTACCTTACACCGCGCTATCCCGTTTTGCCTGTTTTGGGTATTACTTATTTGTGGTCGCTTATTATCACTATTGCCACATATTTTGTTTTGCACAGTATAAATATTATTGAGCCGGAATATGTAAACAGTGTAGTGATTTTATCGTTCATTGCTTCGCTGTTTTCCGTTCATTTCAATATATTGCTCGGTAAAGAGAAAATTCACAAAGTCAATATTCTTAGTGTGTCTAATGTGCTGATAATATTGGCAATTTTTTCTTATTTCGTGTATGTTGCCAAAGGTGCCGGCGTGTGGGCATACATCTACGGAATGTTTGCCGCATACATTGTTATTTACTTTTGGTCGTTGGCATATTTGATTCCGTTTTTTGATAGAGGAGAAAATAGCAGTCTGAAAAAGTTGATAAAGGATCTGTTGCATTACGGTGTAATGTTGCAGTTGGCAAACATTGCTCTGTTGTTTAATTACCGTGGAGGGTATTATTTTGTTGAGCATTTTTACAGCAAGGCTTCGCTGGGTATTTATTCCGTAGGTAATCAACTTACCGAGGCTTCTTGGATGATAAGCCGCAGTTTTTCCACCGTTTTGTATGCAAGGGTATCTAACATAAAAGATGATGAAGGATATGTCCGCACCAAATACTATGTGCTTTCGTTTTTTAAGATTGTTTTTATTATAACGCTTGCAATATTGGTGGTTTTGTTGGCATTGCCGCGTAGTGTTTACGTGTTTGTGTTCGGCAGCGAGTTTTACGGCGTGAAAGATGTAATTTGGGCATTATCTCCGGGGATACTTTTGTTCTCGGTAAGTAGGATTTTAGCGGTATTTTTTTCGGGAACAGGCAGGGCTTTGCATTTTAGTTTGGGCACATTTGTTTCGCTTTTGGTGTTAGGTGGATTTTTGGCGTGGTGGGTGCCCGAATATGGTGTGATAGGTGCAGCTTGGGCAACTTCGGTGTCGTATTTTTTCTTGTTCGGGTATTATTTGATTTTGTTTGTATATTATACCAAAAGCGGTTTTTCCGATTTTCTGGTTAATAAAGAAGACATAAAATTGTTTGCAAAAGAGGTGAAAAGTTTATTTTCAAACGGAAAACAAGATTCTGATGGACAGTAATTTGCTGAAAAAAATAATTGAGGCAACTGAACAAAACAAGTTTTCATATCTTGTAACTGTAATTTCCACTTCGGGAGAAACGCCGAACAGGGTAGGGGCAAGGATGATTGTGTATGAAGACGGCAGTATTTACGGAACTGTAGGCGGGGGAGTGCTGGAAAGGTATGTTATAAAAAAATTGCTTAAAGATAAGCCCTTGCATCCTTTTACAATTGAAGTGTCGCTTGAAAACGGTTTGGTTAAAATGGCTTGCGGCGGTGAACTGAAGTTGTTTGTAGAACCTTTGTTTAATCCCGATGTGCTGTATATAATAGGTGGCGGACATTGCGGAGTGGAACTGTCGGCACTTGCTCCGAAAGCGGGTTTTTATACGGTGGTGGCAGATAACCGTAAAGAGTGGGCATCAAAAGAAAAGCATCCTTTGGCGAATAAAATTGTTCTCACCGATTACAAAGAGGTTTCAAAAATTATTGATAACAAGGCAAATGCGTATATTGTGATAATGACTCAAATGCACAATACGGATATTGAGGCTGCGGCATCGGTGTTAAATTCCCGTTACAAATACATCGGAATGTTGGCAAGCAAGTCAAAGGCGGAGAAAACACGCAAAGCATTGATTGATATCGGGTTTGACAAAGTAAAGGTCGAAGCGATAAAATCACCTGTGGGGGTTGAAATAAAATCTGACACACCGTTTGAAATAGCGGTTTCCATTCTGGCTGAGTTGATAGACATTAGAAACAAGGGGTCGCAGGATTAAAGTCGGTTATTATTTGTATTTTTGCAAAAAAAAGATATGAACTCAACATTTGATTTCGGTGAAATAGCAAAGGAATACGACAGTTGGTACGAGTCTGAAGCAGGGCGAAAGATTGACGAAATAGAAAAGCGCACTTTTTTGAAATACCTGAAAAAAACAGATGTCCGCCATATTGTAGAAATGGGTGCGGGAACGGGTCACTGGACAAGTTTTTTTGCAGAACAAGGCTTTTGTATTACAGCTACGGATGTTTCGGACAAAATGATTGAAGTTGCCATTGCAAAAAAAATAAGTAACGCTGTATTTATGCAGGCGGATGCAACAAATTTGCCGTTTCCTGACAATTCCGTTGATGCTATAGTTGCCGTTACATCCATTGAGTTTGTAAGCGACAGGGATAAGGCAATAGAAGAGATAAAAAGGGTGTTGAAGCCGGGTGGATATTTTATTATCGGTACATTGAACCTTAAAGGTTCTTTTAGTGCGATAAGGAAAGACAGCCCTGTTTTTTCGGGAGCAAACTTTTACACATACAAATCCCTTGTGCAAGATTTGATGAAAATAGGCTTCCCTGTGGTTGAAGGCTGTTTGCTCATGCCGAATCCCACAGAAACCGACCCCGTAAAAATTGAAGAGGCGGAACAAAAGGCAGACCCTAGGGAATTGAACGAAAAGGGTAACTTTTTGGTAGGATTTGTTAAAAAAGAAAATTTATAGATAATGGATGATATTTTGATAGCAGGCGTGGCAATCAATCCGTTAGAGGCTTTTGCTTCGGCATTGGGTATTGTTGCCGTGTTTTTTCAAGTTAAGCAAAAATTGGCTTTTTGGCCGTTGTGGATAATTACCGCACTTATTTACATTTATATTTTCTTCATTTCCAAGTTGTATGCACTTATGAGCCTGCAGTTTTATTATGTGGCGATAAGTGTATATGGTTGGTATAACTGGATAAAGGGCAAGGCGGAAGACGATGATAAAATTAAATTGCTGACCGGTAAACAGTGGGTTTATATTCTTTTTGCACTGCTGGTTTTGACTGTGGTGTTTTATATGTTTTTGGACAGGTTTACCGATTCCGTTGTGCCGTTTTGGGACGGATTTGCCACTGCATTGTGTTTTGTGGCGAGTTGGATGCTGTCACATAAATATTTGCAACACTGGCTTATGTGGATAGTGGCAGATGTGGTTTCTACGGGAGTTTATTTCTCGCAAGAGCTTTATCCCACAACAGTATTCTTTTTCGTATTGACATTTATGGCTGTAATAGGATATTTTCAATGGAAAAAACAAGTAGCGGCGGAATTGTCAGAATAGCAATAACAGGACCCGAATCAACGGGAAAAACGACTTTGGCAAAAGAACTGGCAAAGGAATATCATACCGTTTGGGTTCCCGAGTATGCCCGTGAGTATCTCGATAACC
>JALWKH010000013.1:7071-8290 GCA_026996635.1 Bacteroidales bacterium
TAACCTCGGCAGGAATTATGTTTATGCCGATTTGGAAGAAATAGCCCGAGGACAATTGAACAGCGAATATAAGCTGATGAGCAAGGCAAATAAATTTCTGTTTACCGATACGGAATTGATTGTGATAAAGATTTGGAGTATTTACAAATATGGTGTTTGCAGCGATTTTGTGTTAAACGGTATAAAAAACAATCCTTATGATTTGTATTTGCTGACTTATCCCGATTTGGAGTGGGAGTATGACCCGCTTAGGGAATTGCCTTCGGAAGAATTGCGTATGGAAGTGTTTGATATGTATGTGAAAGAGTTGGAAAGTTACGGGTTCAGGTATGAGGTAGTAAGAGGCGTGGGAGAAGAACGCTTCAATAATGCAAAAAGGATAATTGAGAAGTATTTCGGGTAGTGGGTTTCGTGTTATTCTGTTTTTTTCATCAATGCCAAGGTAATTCCTACCGACATTGCCACATTTAATGATTCGGTTTTGAAAGGTTTACTTGAAAAATTAGGAATTGTCAATTTTGAAGTTATGTATTTATAATACGATTTGTCGATGCCGTGGGCTTCGTTGCCGAACAGGTAAAAAGCATTTTCTTGTAAAGTGGTTTTATAAATATCATTGCCGTCCATTACCATTCCGTAAACGGGTATATTTTTATTTTCCGAAAAGAATTTATCCAGGTCCAAATAATAAACTTTTACCCTTGCCACCGCACCCATTGATGCTTGTACCGTTTTGGGAGAAAAAACATCAACCGAACCTTTGTTGCAAACAATAGTATCAATGCCAAACCAATCTGCTGTACGGAGAATTGTGCCCAAGTTACCCGGGTCTTGAATTGTGTCCAGCACTATTGCAGGCAAAGAAAGAGAAAGCGGTTTGTCAACATAATCAGGCATTTTTGCAACTGCAAGAATACCTTGTGCCGTTTCGAGTGAGCTTATTTTTTTGAAGTCTTTTTCTGAAGTTTTTTCATAAAGCGGATTATTATCAAATGTATTATCCCACTTGTCTTCCCTAACGAAAATTTTTAAAACTTCAAGTTCGCCGGATTTGACTAATTCGTTTACTATTTTATGCCCTTCAGCTACAAATAATTTATTTTCGTATCTGTTTTTTTTCTTTAAGAGTTTAGGTATCAGATTTTTATTTATTTTTGTATGTGTCATGGTCAAAAAAAATGATAAAAAACATATTGCTAATTAAAAAAAGAAAATACAT
>JALWKH010000014.1 GCA_026996635.1 Bacteroidales bacterium
GCTTGGAAGAAGCCAAAATAGAGATAAAAGAAATTGTAGATTTTCTGAAAAATCCCGAAAAATACACAAAACTTGGCGGAAAAATTCCTAAAGGTGTATTGCTTGTAGGCCCTCCGGGAACAGGTAAAACATTATTGGCTCGTGCCGTGGCTGGAGAAGCGGATGTTCCGTTTTTCTCACTATCAGGTTCCGACTTTGTGGAAATGTTTGTGGGTGTAGGTGCAAGCCGTGTAAGAGACTTATTCAAGCAAGCAAAAGAAAAAAGTCCTTGTATAATTTTCATTGATGAAATTGATGCTATAGGACGTGCCAGAGGCAGAAACATAAATATTGGAGGCAACGACGAAAGAGAAAGTACTCTAAACCAACTACTTACCGAAATGGACGGTTTTGAACCGAACAGCGGAATTATCGTAATAGCTGCTACAAACCGTGCAGATATTCTTGACCCCGCTTTGTTAAGAGCAGGACGTTTCGACAGGCAAATCTATTTGGAATTGCCAAACTTAGTGGAAAGGAAAGAAATTTTTAAAGTCCACACAAAAAAATTAAAACTTGCCAAAGACATAGACTTGGAAATGCTGGCAAAACAAACTCCCGGTTTTTCCGGTGCAGATATTGCAAATGTTTGTAACGAAGCCGCACTTATCGCCGCTAGAAAAAACAAAAATGAAATAACCAGAGAAGATTTCATGGATGCAATAGACAGAGTGATTGCCGGTCTGGAAAAACGAACCAAAGTAATTACCAAACGTGAGAAAAAAACAATTGCATACCATGAATCGGGACATGCCATAGTAAGTTGGATGCTCGAACACGCACATCCTTTGGTAAAAGTAAGTATAGTGCCAAGAGGAAGAGCACTTGGGGCAGCTTGGTACATGCCTGAAGAACGGCAAATAACCACTTACGAACAAATGCTGGACGAAATGTGTGCAACCTTAGGTGGACGAGCAGCGGAAGAACTTACCTTCGGTACTATCTCAACTGGTGCACTCGACGATTTGGAGAGAGTCAGCAAAAAAGCTTATGCAATTGTTGCTTATTTCGGAATGGGCGAGAATCTCAAAAATGTAAGTTACTACGATTCAACACATCAATACGACGCTTACTTTTCCAAACCATATAGCGAAAAGACAGCTGAAGAAATAGATTTGGAAGTCAAAAAACTTATTGAAATTCAATACGAAAGAGCAAAAAAAATATTGAGGCAATATAAATCAAATCTCGAAGAACTCGCTCATCTGCTTTTGGAAAAGGAAATAATTTATGCCGAAGATGTTGAAAAAATAATGGGAATTCCAAAGGCAAAACCTGACAAATGTGAAGAAGAAAATGAAGAACCTTCAAGTAATGATAAAAACAACACTGAAGAAACACCGGACAAAAATGAAACTTCTACGGAACAAACAACAATAAAAGAAAATGAAACACAAGAAAGCTCAAACGAAACAAAACAAGATAATGAAGAAAAATAACAAAAATGGCTATTCAAGATGACATATTACTCCCTATAACCCAAAATAAAAATAAGGTTCCGTTTGATTTTCAAAGGAAAGAAAAAATAGATAAAGAACTTTCCGGAATTAAAACCGTTTATTCCGATAAAGAATCGGGAAAAGACCTGAAATCACTTTTTAAGGAACGCTTCGAGGCTTTAACAGGATCTTTTTTTGAGTTTTCAAGTAAAGAAGAATTGGCAGAACTATTAACAAAATTACCGGAAAATAATCCCGTATTTTTTTCATATAACAAAGAAATATCTAACCTTATTAAATCAAGCAATTTACCTGTCGCCGAGAATATTACAAATTCAAACATCA
>JALWKH010000015.1 GCA_026996635.1 Bacteroidales bacterium
CATTCCGACGGCAGTTTTGAAATACTCGGTCGTTTCGATACCGCAGATATTCGCGGTTGTAATTTGATGGTGGGAGAGTAAAGATTTCTTATTTTTGCAAAAAACAACAGCTATGAAAACATTACTCATAAAAAACATAAAATCGTTACTCCAAGTTCGCGATACAAACATCAGCAAAGTAGCAGGCAAAGAAATGGCAGTATTGCCGAAAATTGACAATGCATACTTGCTTATTGAAAACGGATTGATAAAGGACTTCGGCACAATGGACAATTGCCCGGAAACTGCAGATGAGGTAATTGACGCAACAGGCAAGTTTGTTTTCCCGGCTTTTGTCGATTCGCATACACACATAGTTTATGCAGGCAGCCGCGAGATTGAATACATTCTCAAAGTCAAAGGTTTATCCTACGAAGAAATAGCCAAAAGAGGCGGCGGCATTCTCAATTCTGCCAAACTCTTGCACAATACTTCCGAAGACAGTCTTTACGAACAATCTATGCCCCGCATCCGCGAAATAATGAAGCAAGGCACGGGAGCAGTGGAGATAAAAAGCGGTTACGGACTGAACACCCGAGACGAACTGAAAATGCTAAGAGTAATAAAACGCATCAAAGAAAGTGTTCCAATCGATATAAAAGCAACTTTTCTCGGAGCTCACGCTTTCCCTGCCGAATACAAACAAGATCCCGATAAATATGTGGATATAATTGTAAACGAGATGATTCCGCAAGTTGCAGAAGAAGGACTTGCCGAATTGATTGATGTATTCTGCGACAAAGGATTTTTCACGGTAGAACAAACCGAAAGGATTTTGGAAGCCGGCACACGTTACGGTTTAATTCCCAAAATACACGCCAATGAATTGGATTACTCGGGCGGGATACAAACAGGCGTAAAATACAACGCCCTGTCGGTTGACCATCTGGAATACACCGGAAAAGAGGAAATGGAAGTGCTTAAAAACAGCCGCACAATGCCCACTGTTTTACCCGGAGCATCATTCTTCTTAAACCTTGTTTATGCACCTGCTCGCAAAATGATAGATTACGGACTGCCCGTTGCAATAGCATCGGATTACAACCCCGGATCGTCGCCATCGGGTAATATGAAGTTTATGATGTCGCTGGCACTTATAAATATGAAACTCCTGCCGGAAGAAATTTTTAATGCAGTAACAATAAACACAGCTTACGCCCTTAACCTTTCCGACAAATACGGCAGCATAACCAAAGGCAAATACGGCAGCGTTGTTATTACAAAAGAAATACCGACTTACGAATTTTTCTTGTATGCTTACGGCAGCGACCTTATTGACACGGTGATAATAAAAGGGGAGAAAGTGGTTGATAATTAGTTAATTTGCTAATGTCAAAAATGTGATAATTTAATAAAACTACTACTAAAGAAAATACAATAAATGTTTTTTTCTCTCGTTTTTCTTGTAAAAAATTATGAAGAATTTTATAATACAGATTTTTTATTTAGCCTTTCCATATACGGATTTGCACAAACCCAAGAAAGTAAAGAAGCAAACACCAAAAAATTTAATAATGCTTTTGAAGTAGGAATAATTGCAATAAACCAATCACCTGATACAACAAAACCTCTTTTCAGCACCAATTTTCATTTGAATCCTTTTTATTCTGTAAGTTACGAACGAAGGATAAAGAAAAATCATAACATTATACTAACATACCGCCCACAATATAAAGTTCTGAACGGGAACAACGACGATACTACTTTTAATTACAAATACAAAAAACTTATTGACTTTTCCTTCGGATATAAATTCTACTATTTTCACATAAATAAATTTGAT
>JALWKH010000016.1 GCA_026996635.1 Bacteroidales bacterium
CCAGTGCTTAGCCTCCTGTACTTTGTGTTTCCTTCTTGTTGTTGTTGTAATTTTTTTCTTCTTCTTTCGTTATACTCAACACCATATTTGTCGAGCTTCACTGTCAAGAAACGAATAATTCTTTCACTTCTGCGGTATTCGATTTCCAGCTTATCAATCAAACTACCTTCGGCTTTAAATTCAAATAAATGATAATAACCGGTAGTTTTCTTTTGAATGGGATAAGCCAACTTTCTTAAGCCCCAATCTTCTTCGTGGACGATTTCTCCACCATTGTCCGTGATTACTTTTCTGAAATAATCTACCGTTTCCTTTATCTGATTTTCAGATAAAACGGGAGTCAAAATGAAAACGGTTTCGTACTGATTCACCATAATTACTTAATTTTTTTAATGTTATTAACTTTGTTTTAAAAAAGTGGTGCAAAAATACTACTATTTATTTTAACAAGAGAAACATAAGTGGATTTTTTTACAAAAAAGTTTATGAAAATATGCTTGCCGGCTTTTGTTAAAATAACCACAAAATAAGCACAACGGATACTGCCAAAATCACTGCAAAAGACCAAATCAACGGCATCTTAATATTTTTACTGCCGAACGACAATCCGTAAATCATTTTCATCAAATTATTACTCGTTACCGCTATAATGGTAGCAATGGCAATCTCCGCAATGCTTACTTCATATTTCCCCATAAACAAACTGAGCAAAAACGGGTCAATATCGGTAACACCTACAATAAAAGACAGCACATTAAGCCCGCTCGACCCGTAACTACTCAATACAAATTTGGTTATAGCGGCAAAAACTACAAACAACACGGCAAAAATCAATGCCGTTTTGAATTCCAACGGGTTTTTCTGCTTTCCTTCTCTCCTGTCAATTACTATATCACGCCCTTTTTTTCCGAATTTCAACACGACAAACCCTATGGCAAAAGTAAGAAGCGTTAAAACAACAAACGGTAAAAATAAATCACCTGCTAATTCCCTGTTGAAAATAAACGACAAAACATATACCCTGATAAACATCATTCCCGTAGCCATAACAATTCCCGCACTAATTTGATTAAGCGGAGCATCGGCATCTTTACTTTTGCGTGCAAGCACAATTGTGGTAGCGGTACTGCTGTACAACCCGCCAAGCAATGCAGTAATTATAAGCCCTTTCTTGGGGAAAATGAATTTTTGCAAAATATATCCCGTGTAAGAAATACCCGAAACCACAACCACTGCAAGCCAAAACTTAAACGGCGAAACGGGAATATACGGAGTAATAATTTCGTCGGGAAGCAATGGCAAAATTACACCCGACATAATAAGAAATGCCGCCAATGTAACAAACTCGTCATCGTCAAACTTGCCCGAAAGCGTCTTCAACCGCTCTTTCATCTCAACAAGCACCAACACCGTAGTAACAACAAGAATTACCAGCCAAACTTTCTGCGTATAAATCAGAGGAGCAATACTGTAAGTAATGAAAACCGTAACGATAGAAGTCATTCCGAAATTGCCGACAGTCTCAATCTTTTTCCAATAAAAAACCACCATCAAAAACAAAACGGCTATACCTCCGCTTACAAACAGCAATAAATTATTTGGCGAAATTACATACAATATATAACCGAGTATCCCTACAAACGCAAAAGTCCTGTCCGTACCGAAAAGCGTCTTCTTATTTTCTTCCCAATGCCGCCTCCTTTGTTCAAGCCCGATAAGCAACGAAAAAGCTACGGTAAGCAAAAAATAAACTATGTCTTTCGGTATAGTGTGAAAAATAGTTTCCATACATTATTTATTTCTTTTTGCAAAATAAAACAA
>JALWKH010000017.1 GCA_026996635.1 Bacteroidales bacterium
TTAACAACAATTTTTCTTACTTCCTCTCCTTGTTTCCCAGATATTTTAACAAAGTAAACACCTTTTGCCAGGTGGCTGATGTCTATTGTGGTTTGGGTTTTGTTTAATTTGGTGTGTTTTACCGTTTTGCCGTTTAAGTCAAGTATTTCCAGTGTGCTTCCTGTCAGGTCTTTGCTGCAGCGGATTGTTACTGTACCGGTGGCAGGGTTTGGGTAGATGATTATTTGACCATTATCAGGCATTTTTACAAGTGGGTTTTTTATTACACCTTCCACTTTGTCTATTTTGGCAATGAAAATGTCTTCACCGCCATTAGATGTTAGGCTAATAGAATTATCAAATTGAATAGTTCCACTGTATCCTCCTGCGACATAGCATTGTCCCTCCGGTGTTACTGAAACATCATGTGCTTCTGCTCGTCCTGCGTGTGCCACTCCTAAACAATTGCCGTTAGTATCGTATTTTGAAACAAATAAATCTTTTGATTTGTTAGCTATTACATAATAAGAACCAAATTTAGTTGTATCACTAATGCTGCCTGACAAATAAATATTCATATTCTCATCTATTGAGTTGCCTCTAATTAATAAACCATAAGTTGAACTTATTTGCTTAATCCATTTAAGTTCACCGTTTTTGTCATATTTTACAAAATAAAAATTCTTAAAATAAGTGGTATCAAATTCTGCAAAAACCGTATCATCTTCAAAAAAAGCATAATTCCCTTGATAAGTGCTTGTAAAATAAGAGTTACCGTTTTGGTCAACTCCAAAAGAAGTATAAATACGGTTTACGGGAGTTTGTAATTGTTTAGCCCATTTTACATTGCCTGATGAATCAAACCTTGCCAAAATTGTAGTTTCGGAAGTATCAACAAATAAAATTGTATCAACATAGATGGAATCCGCAAATGCCATTTTAAGTCCTATAAAAAACAAATCGTTCTGATATGATTTTAAATAAATGGGAACTCCACCGACATAGCTTTCTAGACTAGGATTATAGAAAACATTCTTCACCCATTTGCAATTACCGTCATCGTCATATTTTGCAAGATAACATTCAGGATTGAAAGAAAAAGAATCAAAAGTTGCAGCACCGTTAACAGAACCGGTAATATAGATATCTCCTGATTGAGAAACAGCCAGTCCCCATACATAATCTCCTCCTTGTCCTCCTGCACTTTTAGCCCAAATGCAATTACCGTTCAAATCAAATTTTGCAAGAAAAATATCTTGGTCATCATCACTATGAGCGGTTAGGTGAAAAGTGTCAATGGCACAACTACCCAAAAAGTATCCCGTCAGATAGATTGTGTTTGAAACGGGACTGTACACAATAGTTTTTGGTTCTTCTAATTTTACAATATCATTATTATTAAAATAAGGTCCTCCAAAGACCTTGACCCATTTTTCGTTACCGTTTGCATCGTATTTGGCAAGAAAAATATCATTTAATCCGTTTACTTCAAAAGTATCGGTTTGAAAATAGGCGTTAAAATAATATACTTCACCAGTTACATAAATGTTTCCTTCGTCATCATGACAAACAGATATTGCATAATCGTCACTTTCGCTACCTGCTCCAACAGCCCATTGCCAATGTTGTGAATATCCGTAAAAATAAGTTAACAGGATAACAATTATTAAAGATAAGGATTTAATTGCTATAGGTGGAAGTAAAAATAAAATAGAATTATTAAATTCCAAAAATCACTTAATATTCACTCTAAAAGCTTCATCATCATATAATGTGCCAATAAGCACATCATTTTCAAAAATTTCTCCTACACCAGCAGGTGTTCCTGTAAAAATAATA
>JALWKH010000018.1 GCA_026996635.1 Bacteroidales bacterium
GGAAAGATTAAAGCACGGAATGCTCTTATTTTCACCATAATAAATTCACTTCTTTTTATCGCTGTAACAGCATTTATAAACAAGTTGGTTTTCTTTTTGTCGCCTGTAGCATTATTTGTTATATTATTTTACAGTTATACTAAGCGGTTTACAGCTCTTGCACATTTTGTTCTTGGTTTGGGCTTGGCATTGGCACCAATCGGTGCTTATCTGTGTGTGGTAGAAAGGTTTGATTTTGTGCCGATTTTGTTGTCCGTGTTGGTGTTGTTTTGGGTAGCGGGCTTTGATATTATTTATGCTTTGCAGGACGAATTGTTTGATAAGGAAAACGGACTGAAATCCGTACCTGCCGCAATAGGAACCGAAAAAAGCATAGCTTTGTCAATAATGTTACATTTGATAGTTGTGGCGATTGCTTTTTATATCGGTTATTACAATCACTATGGTTTATGGTATTGGATTGGTGCGGTAGGTTTTACATTTTTTATTGCTTTTCAGCACTCTATAGTTAATAAGCGTGATTTATCAAAAATCAATTTGGCTTTTTTTACTGCAAACGGACTTGCAAGTATTTTTTATATGGTATTTTTTCTTTTGGAATTGTGGCTGAATTAGTCTTTTTTCTTCTTAAATAATTTTGAAGTAAGTACTTCTCCCAGATCCAGTGTCTTTTTCAGAAGTCTGAAATATAGGGCTATAAGCATAAGTATATTTATAACCCAAATAACTATAAGATTCATCCAGTATGTGTCAATGTAAATGTTAAATATTCTTTTGCGTGGGGCATAAAAATGGGCTTTAATAAATTTATGTTCAGGATCTTGGTATATAGGGTCGATTTTCCTGTAAAGATGATTTTTATATTCAACAATTCCTTCCAAATCATTTCTGTTTCTTACAAAATCGGTTAATTTATCGTTTGTATAATCTTTTTTCATTTGCAAGAACATTTCTCTCTTTTCGGGAGTGTTTTGCAATTTTGATATCAGCAAGTCTTTTTTATTGGCGGTAAGTTTTGCCTTAGCTATATAATACCTTTTCAGCTTTTTTAAGTATTTTTTTGTTGCTTCAAGGGCAGATGGAGTAAGTTTGTCATAATATAGCTTATCGAAATGGTTAAATTTAATTTTCTTATTTGTTGCCATTTCTTTTGAAATCTCATTTCTGAGCAATTCCAATCCGTTTATTATATCTTCTTTTTTCTCAGGATTTTTCAAGTTGCGTTTTATGAAACTTATTTTATTCAATAAATTTACTATCCAGTAATCTTTTTTGTAATTGGCGTTATTGATTATTTTGTCATATGGATAGAAAATTTTTTCATAGTCATTATCTTTAAATTGATGTACTGCTATTGCTTCGTATGCCCATCTGGCTGTAATTATTTCTCCGTAAATTGGTATTTCACTGGGCGAACTGATTTTGGGGTTCAATTTATCGTATCTTACGATAATACCGCTGAGAATCATTTGCGGTATAACCAAAAATGGAATGAGAATGTAAATAGTAACGGCAGTTTTGAATGAATCGGAGATATTTAACCCCAAAATTATGGCAAATGCCCAAGAAGTGAAAAGCATAAGCCAATAATGGATGTACATTCCTTTGATTTCCAGTATATAATTACCGATAAGTGTAAACATCAAGGCTTGTATAGCAGAGATAAATAATAAAATGAATGTTTTACTTGCAATAAAGCTACCCCAACTGAGATTCAGGAATTTTTCACGAATAAGTATTTTACGGTCTTTAATTATTTCTTCCGCACTCACGGTCAGACCTACGAAGATGGCTACAATTACAGCCATAAAG
>JALWKH010000019.1 GCA_026996635.1 Bacteroidales bacterium
TACCAACGGAATAAAAATGCTTGAATGCAACTCGTGGAACAGCTTATATAAAGGGTTTTTAGGAATGGATAATTCAAGAATGGCAAATATGCCACCTTGCTTTAATACTCTATAGGTTTCTTTTATTCCTTTGTCAATATCATTGTAATTTCTTATGCCGAAACCTATTGTTGCAATGTCAAAAAAATTGTCGTCAAATTCGAGGTTTTCGCCGTCGCCGACTTTAAAAACCAAATTCTTGTTTTCTTTAAACTTTTCGTTGGCAATTTTTATCATATCGCCTGCTATGTCAATGCCGTAAACCGTTGCTTCGGGATTGAGTCTAAGAAGTTCTGCGGCAAGTTCACCCGTACCCGTAGCCAAGTCGATCATAACTTCAGGCTTTTTGCCATTAAGCAGTGATTTCAAGTTTTTGATTGTTTTTTTCCTCCAGCCTTTGTCATTCCCGATTGACAATAAGCGGTTAAGAAAATCATATTTCGGAGCAATATGATTGAACATAAACTTTACTTGTTCCTTCTTGGGTAAGTTTTTGTTGTATGGGGTAACCATATTTACGATTCAGGGTTATTTAATTCATTGAAACATTTTCGGCACAACGGTTCGTATTCGTTTTTTGTTCCCAGCAGCACCAAGTCGTCTGAATGGGCGGTACGGTGCGAGTAATGGGCAAGATTTCCGCAACGCGTGCAGATAGCGTGAACTTTTGAAACAAATTCGGCAATTGCCATAAGTTTGGGCATAGGTCCGAAAGGATTACCTTTGTAGTCCATATCCAATCCTGCAATTATTACCCGTATTCCCATATTTGCCAAATCGTTTGCAACTTTTACAATTTCTTCATCAAAAAATTGGGCTTCGTCTATACCTACCACTTCAATTTCATCTGTGATGTGTTTTAATATTTCGGCAGCTTTTGACACAACTGTTGAGTGCATTTCTTTTTCGTCGTGAGAAACAACCTTGGTGTCGGAATAACGGTTGTCTATTGCAGGCTTGAAAATTTTAAGCTTTTGACCGGCTATTTCAGCCCTTCGGAGTCTTCTGATAAGTTCTTCTGTTTTGCCGGAAAACATTGATCCGCAAATAACTTCAATCCAGCCGTTTTTTTCTTGACGGGTATTCTTTTTTTCCAAAAACATAAGCGGTGATTTTTAGTGCGGTAAAATTACAGTAAAATATTAAATGAATTTCATCCTATGGAAATTTCGCTAAAAAATGTTTTTACTTGTTTCTTTATATTAAATTTGCGAAAAAACACAGTGTTATGGAAAATTTTAAAGTTGTATCGCATCCGTTGATTAAGGAAAAGTTGAGGTTTCTGAGGGATAAAAACACGCCGAATATTGAATTTAGAAAGTTATTGTCGGAAATATCATATTTGATGACATTTGAAATAACAAGGGATTTGCCGCTGAAAGAAGTGGAAATTGAGACTCCGTTGCAAAAGACTAAGGCTTACCGTGTATATAAGCATATTTCCATTGTTCCTATTTTGCGTGCAGGACTTGGTATGCTAAACGGAATACTTGATTTGTTGCCTACGGCAAAAGTCGGCATTATCGGATTGTACCGTGATGAAGAGACACTGGAAGCTAAGGAATATTATTGCAAGTTGCCGAAAGATGTGGCTGACAGGCTTGTTTTTCTGCTGGATCCGATGCTTGCAAGCGGACATTCTATCGATTATGCTATTAACTTGCTTAAAAAGAATGATGTAAAAGAGATAAAAGTAGTTTCCATTGTAGCTGCACCCGAGGGCGTGGAACTTGTAACAAAGAATCATCCTGATGTGCAGTTTTATTCGGCA
>JALWKH010000020.1 GCA_026996635.1 Bacteroidales bacterium
AGATTTGATTGAAAAGCTGAACAGTGTAACAGATGTAGAGTTTGCCAGGATAACATATACCGAAGCGTTTGATATTTTGCGAAACTCAAAGCCGAATAAAAAAGGCAAGTTTGAATTTCCCGTTAAAGAATGGGGCATTGACTTGCAGTCGGAACACGAAAAGTATTTGGTGGAAAAGCACTTCAAACGTCCTGTTATCATCACCGATTATCCTAAAGCCATCAAGGCGTTTTATATGAAGCAAAACGATGACGGTAAAACCGTTAAGGCTATGGATGTGTTATTCCCCGGAATCGGCGAAATAATAGGCGGTTCACAGCGTGAAGAAGATTACGATAAGTTGTACGCAAGGGTGAAAGAACTTGGTATGGACGAAAGCGAATTGTGGTGGTATCTTGAAACCAGAAAATACGGAAGTGTGCCGCACAGCGGTTTCGGGTTGGGTTTTGAAAGACTTGTACAATTTGTTACGGGAATGGGCAACATAAGAGATGTTATTCCGTTTCCAAGAACACCGAAAAATGCAGAATTTTAATCAATAAAAATTTTAAAGAATTATGGAAGAAAAAAAGAAGCCGGAAATAGCTGAGGATAAGGATAATATAAAACCGGGTACAAATAATCCGGAAGAAAAAAAATGTAAAAGAGGCGGTATCTGGATTTTTCTAACGTTCTTGTTTTTAATTACATCTGCTGTTTTGGGATGGCTTTATATTCAGACAAAGAACGAAGTTAAAGTAGTGTATGTAGAATTGGACAAAACCAAAACGGAAAAAGCTTCCATTAAGAAGGAGCTTGAAGATATGTTGCAACAGTACGATGATTTGAAAACAAACAATGAACAGTTAAATGCTCAAATTGAAGAGCAAAAAGCTAAAATTCAACAACTTCTTGAAGATATTGATAAAGTAAAAAAAGCCAGTTACTGGGAGATTCATAAGTATAAAAAAGAACTCAACACATTACGAAAAATACTAAAAAGTTATGTCCACCAAGTAGATTCGCTTAATACACTGAATCAAAAGTTAATGGCTGAGAATCAAGAGGTAAAAACAAATTACAAAAAGGTAGTAGGCGAGAAAGAAAACTTGGAAAACATAAAAAAAGAACTTGAAGAAAAGGTTGACATTGCCAAAACATTGAGAGTTATAAACTTTAATGTATCCGGATTGAACAAAAAAGGGAAACCGAATAACAGGGCAAAAAAAGTGAAAAAGATACAAGTTTGTTTTACCATTGCAGAAAATAAAGTGGTGGAACCGGGTAATAAAATCGTGTATTTGAGGATAGCCCGTCCTGATGGCAGTATTATAACCTCATCCGAATACAATCTGTTCGAATATCAAGGAAATAAGATAGCCTATACTGCAAAGCGTGAAATAGAATATAACAATAAAGATACGAATGTGTGTGTGTATTGGACTAATGAATCGGATGAAAGATTGTTGAAGGGGACATATTATGCCGATATTTTCATAGACGGCAAAAATGTTGGTACTACCACATTCAAACTTAAATAAATGAATATTTCCGTAGGGGAGAAAATAAGATTGCTGGCAGGAGATGAATTTTGGGCGGGTGTTAATTCTGTTTTTTCTGTTTATGACGGAGAACTGACAATTAAGTATTCTTCCCGTATCGGAAACAGCAAGAGAAGAAGACGAAAGGCTGTAGGTTATGCTTACAGGCCGTTAGACAAAAACAAAAATAAATACACTGTAGCCGTTTGGCCGGAATATATAAACAAAAGAGGTACGCTTTTACACGAATTAGCCCACATTCTTACTTATGTAAAGGATGGTGTGAAAG
>JALWKH010000021.1 GCA_026996635.1 Bacteroidales bacterium
GTCTTTGGGAACAAGCCACAAAAAACCTGCAAGCACAATCAAATCAGGGTTTTCCCGTTTCAAAAATTCCAACACCTTGCCATTCTCATACAAATCCTTACGATCAAACAAAAAAACAGGTATGCCCAAGCTTTCAGACCTTTTTATTACAAATGCATCCGGCTTATTTACAGCAATATGCGTAACTTTATATTTGCCGGACTTTTCGCCGTATTTGGCTATATTTTCAGCATTTGTTCCACTCCCTGATGCAAAAACGATTACTTTTTTCATTGAATATTATTTTGAATATAGAACATACAATATCAAACATCGAACAACGAATTTAGAATGTTAAGTAACTAACTTATTTTTTATCAATATTCTTTTTTGCTGTATCAATACTTTTAACAAAAATAGAAATTAATTCATCTGTTTCATTTTTGCTTTTGTAATTTTAGAAAAATCTCGATATAATCCTGTTCTTTCAATAATCTTCAAACAAATGTATGTTTCTCTTAATTCTTTCAAAACAATTTTCATTTTATGAACAAAATCCTTTCTTGACTCTCCGCTTTGTGCTTCACCGTAGTTTAATGCTGCAGAAGTACTTGATCGAATTATTTGCTTGGACAAATGATTAGCCGCATAATTATTTTCCATTTTATTTGTAATTTCCAAGATTAAGACAGAAAAGTCTATTAGTCGTTCTTCCAGATCATATTTTTTCATACAATCCCAATTCTAAAATCATTATTCGTTAATCGATGTTCGGTGTTCAAGGTTTTATTATTGCACAAAAAACTTATACGCCACCACAATAAGCGTGTATGTGAAAATTGCCCCCAAAGCACCTCGGGCTCCTCTCAGCCTGTTGCTCCAAATGAACAGGAAAAACACCAATCCGTCGGGGATAGCGGCAAGACTTACCAATGCCGAAAAAACCGTAGCTTCTACAAATGTGTGATAAAAATATGAAAAACTAACAGCACTCCACCTTGCCAAATAAAATACATAAATAGTAATCATCGGCACAATCATGCCTACAACATAACCGAATAAAAACGAGTTGATAAACGATTTCGGTTTAGGTTTAGCATTGGCATTAGAAAATTGAAACATCTTTCAGCTTTTTTAATTTATCGTGATTTGTCAAATCCCTAGAAAGCGGCACAACTGCAACATATCCGTTTTTCAATGCCCATTCGTCAGTATCTTCAGCCTCATCTTCAAAATTTACGAAACTGCCTGTCATCAAATAGCGTATTTCTCCGTCAATTTCCTGTTCCAAAAATTCCTCTTGCCACTTTCCTATAGTTTGGCGGCACAGTTTTATGCCTTTTATTTCGTTTTCGGGCAAATAAGGAATGTTTACATTCAAGCAAACATCACTTTTGTCTTCCAAAGCAAATACCCATTCAAACACTTTACGGGCATATTTTTCAGCAGCCGCAAAATCGGCATCTTCCAAATGGGTAAGCAAAGAAAAAGCAATGGACGGAATTTCGTGGAAACAGCCTTCTATCACCGCCCCGACCGTTCCGGAATAATAAGCACTTATTGAGGAATTAGACCCGTGGTTTATGCCAGATACCAAAAAATCGGGTTTTCGGTCGAGAAGTTTATTGAAAGCGAGTTTTACACTGTCTGTCGGCGTACCGTCGGTTACATAAAATTTGAGTCCGTGTTCGTCTTTGATCTTTTTCACCTGCAACGGGCGGGTAAAAGTAATTGCCTGGCTCTGACCCGATTGTCCTTGCTCCGGCACGCACACAAACAAATCCCCGTATGGCTTTAACATATTTATAACTGTAGCCAATCCTTTGGAATAAGCCCCGTCGTCGTTTGCTATAAGAATTAATGGTTTTTGCATTCAAAATCAGATTTATTGCTGCAAATATACGGAAAAATATCGGGCTCACTTTTCGCAAATTCGCTAATTATTAAATTCATCAACCTGCCTTTTGATTTATGAATATCGAACACAGAATAAAGAATGGTGAATGATAAAAACTTTTTAAACCAATATTCTAAGGCTACTGCACTACCCTCTCTCTACATACACATAACACAATCGTGCGGTAACACGGAGTACACGTTTTGTTCCAAACCAAGTCATTCCGAACAACGTTATTCCGAAAACGTCAACCTGAAAACGTCATTCTGAACTTGTTTCAAAATCTAAATGTTTCAGAATCTTTTCGTTTCAAGTTTTCTAATGTTTTCTGTCTCTCTCTTTTTTAAAAAAACGTAATTAACATTAAAAAGATGCTGAAATAAATTCAGCATAAGGACGAATTAGGGAAAACAATAATAGAATTGTCAATTTAATAACCGCTACAAAACAATCTGAGATTAAACTGTTAGCCCATTAGCAAATTAAATAATTAACACATTTTTATAGTATTTGTATCTTTGTAATCAAAACCGGAAAATTACCCGCTATGAAAATAATAATTATCGGATATGGAAGAATGGGCAAAGAAGTTGAAAAAGCCGCACTTGCCAGAGGACATCAAATAATTGAAAAAATCGACATTGACAATAAAGATGCACTTACACCTGAATTCCTGCAAAAGGCTGATGTAGCAATAGAATTTACCACTCCCGAAAGTGCCCCCGAAAACTACATAAAATGCTTTGAAGCGGGTTTACCTGTTGTATCCGGCACTACCGGCTGGCTTGACAGCGAAGAAGAAATCAAGCAAATCTGCAAAGAAAAAAACGGAACATTCTTTTATGCTTCAAATTTTAGCTTGGGAGTAAACATTTTTTTCGAAGTGAACAAATTCCTTGCAAAACTTATGAACAAAATAAACCAATACGACATTTCGGTAGAAGAAACACACCACATTCACAAGAAAGACAAACCGAGCGGAACAGCAATCACCATAGCACGCCAAATAATTGAAAACCACGACAAATACAACACTTGGGAACTTGACGGCAATGGCAACGGCATACTACCCGTTCATTCCGAAAGAGAAGGAGAAGTAGTCGGTATCCACACGGTAAATTATGTTTCAAAAATTGATAAAATAAGTATTCGCCACGAAGCATTCAGCCGCGAAGGGTTTGCACAAGGTGCGGTAATAGCCGCAGAATTTGTAAAAGACCGAAAAGGCTGCTACACAATGGAAGATTTGCTTAGGATGCTTTAGGCAGCACTACACCACTTCCGCCACAACAAACGCACTGCCTGTAACAATTATCAAATCATCGGGCGTTGAGTCCGACAATGCGGCAGCAAGGGCTTCTTCTACATCCGCAATGGTCTTGTAAACATTCCTGCCGTTTGCTTTGAAAACTTCCGCAAGTTCGTTCGCATCTTTGGCACGCGGGATTTTGGCTTGAGTCAGGTAATAAAAAGCATCTTCGGGCAAAAGGCTCACAATCTTTTCAAGGTTTTTGTCATTAACAAAACCTGCAACAATCCTCAAATTGCGGTAAGGTATATTTTTCACGGATCTTGCCAACTGCATTATTGCAGCTTCGTTGTGGGCAATGTCGTAAACCACAGTGGGATTATACCTTGCAATCTGCCACCTTCCTTTTATTCCCGTATTGCCAACCACATTTCTTATTCCCGCATAAACGGCATCTTTGCTGACACCGATATTCCCTTTTCCATCAAAAGCTTCAACCGTCGCAAGCGTAGTTATAATATTTTTCCGCTGATACTCACCGAGTAAACCCGACTTTAATTCGGGGTAAACGAGTTCGCCCTTGTTATTTTTTACATTCATCACCAAAAACTTGCCCGGGTCTTCCATCAGGTAATCGATACAGTATTTATCTTCCGCCAAAATCAACTGTGCATCTTTATTCTTTGCAGCTTGTTCAAACACAGGAAAAGTCTCTTTGTGGTATTCACCGATTACAACAGGCGTGTTTTCTTTTATTATGCCGGCTTTTTCGCCAGCTATTTTGGCAAGTGTATCTCCTAGAAATTCCGAATGGTCAAAACTTATATTTGTTATCACCGAAACTTCGGGCATAATCACATTGGTAGAGTCCAACCTGCCGCCCATTCCCGTTTCAATCACGGCAATGTCAGTCTGTTTTTCTTTGAAATAAACAAAAGCCATAAGCACCGTAAGTTCAAAAAACGAAGGATTTACTTTTTCAATAATCATCTTGGACGACTCAACGAAATCAACCACAAAATCTTTTTCTATCTCAACTCCGTTGATTTTTATCCTCTCGCGGTAATCTTTCAAATGCGGAGATGTATAAAGCCCTGTTTTGTAGCCTTGCTCCTGCAATATGGAAGCCAAAAAGTGCGAAACCGAGCCCTTACCGTTTGTTCCTGCAATGTGCACCGACAAAAAGTCCTCGTGCGGATGTCCGTAAAACTTGTCAAGTTCCAATGTGTTGCCCAAATCCTTTTTGTATGCTGCCTTGCCTACACGCTGATACATAGGCAGCATAGAAAACAAATACCGCAAAGTTTCTTCGTAAGTCATCTTTCAAGTTTATGCCCGAAAACTTTTTCAAATTCGTTTGCAAGTCCTTTTTTCACTTCTTCAAAATCAAGCGGTTTGCCGAGTTCTTTAGACATTGAAGTAACGCCCTTGTCCTGAAATCCGCAAGGGTTTATGTAAGAAAAATAATTCAAGTCCGTGTTCACATTAAAAGCAAAACCGTGCATTGTTATCCACCGGCTCACCTTGACACCGATGGCACAAATTTTTCTTGCCCGCGGCGTTTCCGGGTCCAACCACACTCCCGTAGCACCTTCAAGCCTGCCTGCCTTTATGCCGTATCCGTCCAAAAAACTGATAATTGTTTCCTCAATGGAATAAATGTAAGACTTCACGCCCAATCCGAACACTTCAAGGTCAATAATCGGATAACCAACAATTTGTCCGGGTCCGTGGTAAGTAATATCGCCTCCACGGTCTATGTGAAAATATTTTGCACCTATTTTATTAAGAAAATTTTCGGGTATAAGAAGGTTTTCGTCGTGTCCGCTTTTGCCGAGTGTGTACACGTGCGGATGTTCGCAAAAAACAAGGTAATTTATTTTGCTCTTTCTTTCGTCTGATGAATATTTGCTGTCTTTCACCTCGTTCCACAACTCCCGTTGCCTGTCCCAAGCATCGCCGTATTCTACCAATCCCCAATCTTGAAACTTCCAAATGGTATCCATATCACGAAAAGTTTTTTATGAGTTTTAAAATCCTGTCCGGCACAATTCCTTTTTTCAAACTGTTGTATTCGAGTTCTGAAATGGAAAAAACAAATGCCGAACCGGGTATTTGTATCCACCACCTGCCCGTAAAAGTGCTGTGGTAAAATGTCAAATCAAAATCTATGTCGGTATTAAGCTGGTGAATGATTTCTATATGGTCGGGAGTAGGCTTTTCCAAAGGATTTTCACGCACCGCTTTGTGAAAAGTATTAAGATACAACCATAGCGATTGAGCCAAAACGCTTGCCGAGCTTCCCGAATCGTCGGTATTCAGATTGCAAAAGGATGTGTAAAAGTTAAACCTCACCGCAGGCGACAATGCCTCAATATGCGATAGTGCAGAAAAAGAATAAGCATCAAAACCGTTGGCGGAGCGGAGACACGACCCTTTGGCAAATGCCGAAGCCACCGAATCCAACGAATTGATAACAACCATACTTTCCCTTGCCACAGGCTCAAAATACGAATACAGGTCTTCTTTTACATCGCCGAACCTTACAAAAATTTCATTGTATTGGCTGTTGTGTAGTTCATAGTTGAAGTAAAACTGCATAGCACCGATAAGGTTGTAAATAAGCAAATTACCCCGTGCCGTAAGCATTTTTACGGTGTCGGAAAGGTCAAAATGCGGGTTAATGTCTGTTATGTTGAACAACTTTTCGGGTATTGATGCCAAAAAGTCCGGCAACAAAGCCCTGTCCGGCAAAAGAATCAAAAAACGCAAATTTTCCTTATCCCAAATACCGTACAATTCTTCAAAAAAATATTTCAGCGATGAGGCAAGTTTATCGTGTGTGAGAAGGTTTGAGTGAATATTCCCGACATCAAAAAATGCAATCTCTTTGTTTGTCTTATCCAAATCGTACAATGCCGTACGTACCGAGTCAACGGCTTTTTTGTCTTCTTCGGTTTTTGCTGTCGAAAACAGAAACACAGCTTTTTTGTCCTTAACATTTTCTACGGCAGCCTCAAAGTTTTTTACAAACCCCTCGTAATTATTTATCAAAAAAGGGTCGTAAAAACTTCCTTCTTTTGTTTTGCACGCAACTTTTTCAAATATATAATCTAAAAAATCCATTACTTAAATACCGCTACAAACAACACGCTACAAAATAACTAATAAACAGGCATTTATAAGCCGGAATATTTATTTCAATTTTTTATGCAAATTAACGATATTTTTTTGTTCGCAGGTAAATATCGCACATAAACATAATTTGTGGAAAAAAACACAATCTAAAAAGTTAGAGCTTCAAATTCAATTTATACCGTTTTTCAACTAGTTATAACTCCTAAAAATATGTTTTCACAGCAAATTCAAACTGTTCGATAAATATTTTTTTAAAAGCCGTGATGTTATTTTGTTCGTAAAACAACAACATAGCTTTCTTGTATTCAACACTATCTACTGTTCTAAATGAAATAGGACAATATTTATGATTTATCAAAATAGCATTGCTCACTATTCTTGCTGTTCTCTTATTCCCGTCGACAAACGGTTGGATATATGAAATGAGAATAAGAGCCAGAAGAGCTTGCTCAAAAACATTTTCCTTTTTATTTATCAGATCACAACTTAGAGATAATGCTTCTTTTATCTGAAATTCATTGTCAATAGGTCTATAATTCGTGCCCGAAATGCCGACTCTTCTTTTTCTTATATTCCTGCCAACGGCAAGTTCTTTTGTCAGAATACTATGAATATCTTCAATTTTAGACACAGATAGCGGAAATAAATAATCAGGATTTTCAATTATAAAATCAATAGCCTCCTTATGATTGAGTAGCATTATAGCTTCTTCTTTTGATTTTCCTGCAGCAGTTTCTTTTTCTTTTAAAAGCCGTTCAGTTTCCAGCAATGAATATGTGTTCCCCTCTATTTGTGATGATTTCCAACTTAAATCAATAGCCAACCGTTCAAATTCTTTTTTTATTTCTAATTCACTTAATTCGGATATGTTTTTCTCAAACTCTTTTTGCAAACCGGTTAAAAAATTTAATTCATCCTCTGTGAACAATTTCGTTGTAGGAAAGATTTCCGTCAATAATGAAAAATTAAAATTCTCAATTATTGTTCTTTCGTCTATTTCTTTTTCATAATAATTTTTAATGTCAATTTCACGAAACAGATTGTAATATGGAGATAGTTTATATCTTGTCGCTTTCCCTTTTCCGGTTGATGTTATTAGCTTTTTAGCTTTAAGTTTGGATAAACTCCTTTTTATTGTGGCAATACTTTTTTTAACAGGTATTCCGGTTTGAATTTCGCCGGAAGAACTTTCAGGATTTTGTTTTAAAAATTCTAAAATCAAGTTTTCTATTTCCATACCACAGCATTTGGCTCACAAAGATAATAAATTCGGCTCAACATTTCCCATTTTTGAGCTGTATTTTACTTTTAAGTGAGCTGAATTATAGATTCGGCTGTAATTATTTTATTTATAAACGGTTAAAATTTATTTAATTATTAACTAACAACCGACACTTTACGGTTATAATACCAACCTGATTAGTCCGTCTTTTTTATTACTTCTTCCCTTTATCCCCGTTTATGATTTTCATACAATCTTCATAAGAAAGGTCTTTGCCTTTGTATTCTTTCGGGATGCGGTAATTTTTGCCTTTGTATTTAATGTAAAGTCCCCAACGGCCTTTCAAGATTTGCAAATCAGGGTCGTTATCAAACTGTTTTACAAAGCGTTGCTTATCTTGTGCAATTTTCTCATTTATAATCTCAATCGCCTTTTCTTCTGTGATTTCAGTCATATCAATGTCTTTCGGAATCGGGTAATATTTGCCGTTCCAATACAAATACGGTCCGTACTTGCCTATACCTCTTGTAATCTCTTTTCCTTCGTACTTGCCGACTTTTTTGTCAAGATTTATCAACTTCAGGGCGTACTCGGGTGTAATATCGTTTATGCTCTTTCCGGGAGGAATAGGATAAAATTTCGGCTTTTCGGTATCTGACGAATCACCAACTTGGATATAAGGTCCGTAACGTCCTATTTTTGCAAAAATCGGCTTGC
>JALWKH010000022.1 GCA_026996635.1 Bacteroidales bacterium
ATAAGATTCGTATGGATAATTTTTGTAAAGCTTAGGCTCTTTTAGGTTTATTAATTTTTCGGAAAACCAAATATCTTTGTCTATTGCACTTTGAAAACGTCTTTGATAAAACATCTTATTTTTTTCCTGCCCGAACAGATTTATAGTATCGTATAAGCATTTTACCGGGAAATATAATTTTGCGGTATCAACTTCAAAATTTCCGTTTTGTTGAGAAAAAAGATTAAATTTCAAAATCAACAAATACAATAAGAATTGAAACCTCATAATATAAGTTAAGTTATTTCAACTAAAACTCACCTCACAACCGGCAATTTGGGCTTTCCTTCATCATTTTCCTTTATTCCTTTTCTTCTGGGATTTTTCACCTGAATATTTTCTACAAGGTACCACTTTCCTTTTTTAAATTTCAGACCGTCATATGAAAAATCCGGACCGTAAAACTGGTACAATCCAGTATAAATCTTCTTTGACGGAGACAAGTGGTCCATTACAATCATATCGTACCGCTTATCGTAATGCAAAACCATGGCAACTTTTGCCGAATATTCAAAAATTAACCGCATATACTTTTTACGACCGACAACAAATATCCTTTTACCGAATTTAGGCCTGCCACTACCTGTAAAATAAAGCACATCAACCACTTTTTTTGATGTCAGCAAGTTGTTTTCGTCCCAACCTATCAAAGTGTAATAAGTTCTTCTCCTGTATTTTTTTTGCACTATTTGATAAATTAGATTACCGTACCAGTGTTTATGGTCCAGCCGGGCTTTTTGCGGTTCGGGTATGGAGTCCGAAAAATCGTGCAAACGGAAAGTCAAAACCCTTTTTTTCTTTTTGTGGTAATATTGCAAAAAACCGCGGTAAGTATGTGTATAATCATCATTTCTTGTGTCCCACACATAAATTTTCACCAATTCGTCACGCGACATCAAAACAGACATAAAATTTTTCAATTTCGGAAAGCCGTAATCAAAGGATTCGTTTTTTAACAGAATTTCGCTAAACAAAGAATCTATCTCGCTGTTTACCCTTGCTTTTTGATAGTCATTCAGCACATATTTAGGTCCGTCTCGCTTGTACAATTCCTTAAACAAAACAACAAGACTGTCTTCGCCAGTACGGACAAAATCAATTCCTGGACTTTTTTGGGCAAAGCCCGCAAAGCCTGCTATAAACAGCAAGAAAAATATTTTAATCTTTTGAGTCACAGAATTAAAAATCAAAATTGAAAGACAACGGCAACATGGATTTTATATCATTCATTGCCAATATCTTGCTTTTACCCACCAGAATAGTACGGATAGGAGTATCGAACCGCACTTCGGTTTCTAACATAACCTGCCTGCACGCCCCGCAAGGTGCCACAGGTTCTTGGAGTATATCATCTTTATATATCGCTACGATAGCCATTTTTGTAACCGGCACATCGGGATATTTGGCATTTGCATAAAACAGGGCAACTCTTTCCGCACACAATCCCGAAGGATATGCATTATTTTCCTGGTTGTTCCCGGTAATTATTTCTCCGTTAGCCAATTTTACAGCCGCACCTACAAAAAAATGCGAGTACTTGGCATAAGCATTCTTTGCCGCTTCTTCCGCCAATTTCACCAATTCTTGTTCATCGGCAGGAAGTTCAGTTATGTTATTATAAGATTCTACTTCAATATCTATATGTTGCTTTTTCATGTATTTGAATTTATGTCAATCAGTATTACTAATTTCCAAACAACTAACAAATAATCACATAAAATTATCCATCACTTATTTTTTTGAAAAACTCCCTCTCCAAA
>JALWKH010000023.1 GCA_026996635.1 Bacteroidales bacterium
AATTACCCGCTGTAATTAACAGCAATTTTTATGAAGGCGGAATCAGTTTTACTCCTGAAGGAGATGTATTTTATTTTTCAAGCAACAGACCGGGCGGATATGGTGGAAAGGATATTTATAAGATAATCCGTGATAAAAACGGCAAGTGGTCGGAACCCGTAAATCTGGGACCAGTAGTAAATACCAAATACAATGAAGATTATCCGTTTATACATCCCGGTGGTAAGGTTTTATATTTTGTGTCGGATGATCCTAATAAAACGATAGGAGGTTTTGACATTTATGAGACAAAATTTTCGGATGCAAAAAATTCTTGGTCAGAACCCGAGAATCTGGGATTTCCTATAAACACACCCGATAATGACATAGGTTTTGTTACAAATGCCGAAGGGAATCTGGCTTATTATTCCAGCTCAATAGATGATGAAAAAGGTTTGTTTGATATTTATACGGCAGAGTTGGAGTCGTCTATACCACTTACAATGATTAAAGGTTTTATTTACCGTAAAGACACTTACCAACCGTTGGAAGCAACAATAAAAGTGTATGATAAAGAGAATCAAAAGGTTGTTAAATATGTATACAACCCCAATCCTAAAAGTGGGAAATACATAATGATTTTACCGCCAAATCACGATTATGTAATGTTGGTACAAGCCAAAGGTTTTAAGCCGTATTTGCTTGAGATACATGTTCCGCACCAGTCTTATTTTTATGAATTATATCAAGAAATTTTTTTGGAGCCGATAATGATAAATTATGATTCCGACACTCTCGGCGAAAGAATAAAGGTAAAAAACTTGTTTTACGATACCGAAAAATTTTTTAAAGGTGATACTGCAGATGCCGGTGTAATTACAAAAGCTAAAAATTACGAATCTCTCTTAAATCTTGTTCATGATATTGTAAATCTTTCCGATTCATTGGGGATTGAATATGTAAATAATCTTTATGCAAGAAATGAAAGCAAAAACAATAAAAAATTTGATTCTCAAAATGCGAAGAAATATGATAGACTTTTAAATCTAATCAACAAAGCAATTTCTAATACTGATACTGCAATATTGCAAAAAATTGATGAGAATACGGCTTTCAGGGAAGAGCGGGAAGAAGTTACATACTATTCAGGTTCAAAGAACGATTCGTCAATTCTCAAAAAAGTGATAGTGTGCGGCGATACATTGTTTGTGGCAAAAGTGGTTAAGACAGAGAGGAAATTCAAAAATATGAATTTGTACAAGGTCATCACAGATTCTTGTACTGAAAATACTAAAAAGGAAAAGCATTTTATTTCCAAACAACAAATCTTTTATAAATCTGGTCAATATAAAATACCTGAAAAGTATGTCACTTTATTAAATGATTTAGTTAAAGTTTTAAGTTCGGATAATAATTTATTTATTGAGCTTCACGGATATGCCGATGAAATAGGAGATGAAGACTATAACAAAAATTTGTCTTACAAACGGGTAATGGAAGTTTCAAGATTTTTTAAGAAACACGGAGTTAAAGGCAAGAGAATAAAATTGTTTGCACATGGTGAGGTTAAAGGCAAGAGGAATGCTGAAAACAGAAGAGTGGAAATTAAAATTTTTGAGAAAAAGTGAAATTTAGAGTATTAAAATATTATTTTCTGTTTTTATTTACTTTTTTCACAATGTGGGGGAAAGCTCAACAATATAGTGAAACAGAGCTTAAAGCTGCTTATTTGTATAATTTTACATTATTTATAGATTGGCCTTCAATAACATTGAATAAAGATCATTTTACCATAGGTGTATATAAGGATAAAGAG
>JALWKH010000024.1 GCA_026996635.1 Bacteroidales bacterium
AATCACGAAAAACAAACTTACCCGGACCATTTTGTTTTCTAGGATCCTTTCTTATTTTATAAATAAATCCTTTTTTCTTTAACAATTTACCTATATGTTCTAACTTATTATAAATCTCTTTTAATTCTTCGTGTTTTTCTTTATCATAATCTTTACCTGCGTATCTTTTTACTTTAGTTATGTCTTCTAAAATTATTGGTTCCATAATTTTTTATTTTAAAAAAAACATAATCAAATTTTATTATCCACATCTAAACTTCACCCATACCTATTCCCAACATACTTACCGAAATAATAAAAAGCCAAAATTGGAATCAACATAAACTTCGCTGATTTTTCAAGCAAATCAAAACTGTCAAGTAAAATCAAGCCCACAGCCGCAACCACTATCACAATTATATCAATGTAAATCTTTTTCATGTGTTTATTTTTTATTCTTATTGTCCATCACCACTATTTCTCCTCTGAACCTGAAACGATGGAGATTCCGGAACCAAAGAGATACCGAAACAAATAGAGATTCCGAAGAACCTGAAACAATAAGATTTTGAAACAAGTTCAAAATGACGTTGTTCAGGTTGACGTCTTCGGTATGACGTTTTCGGAATGACGTTATTCGGCATGACGCTGTTCAAAATGACATTTCAGCTTGACATCTTCAAACCACAAAAAACAAGCCCTTAATAACTAACGACTTACCATTAACAACTAACCACTAATAATTAACAAATTAACAAATTACCAAATTAAACCATTAACAAATTAATAAGTTGTCGTCATATCTTCAGGCACTACAATTATAAAGTCCGCTTTTTTCTTTGTTTCATCGTCAATTTTCGACAAATCGGACTGCTGCACAGTACTGATTGTTACTACTTTTTTGGTCTTGTCTTGAGTTTTGATATACCAAACTATACCTTGGTGGTCGTCGGAATGGTAAGCCCCGTTGAAGTGGTAAAACAATTGACCTTTTTTCAGGTTTGCCAGAATGAAATGAGCCATTGTAGCATCTTTTATTGCTTGAGCCCTCGGTAAATTAGGATTCATAGCAGGTCCCATCATACCTTTCATATGGGCAGGCATTTTGAGCATGTTCTTGTAGCACGGCAAATTAGGATCATAATTTATGGGCAACGGTGCAATATACTTTTTTGCTTCGGGAGACAATTTTTTCAAAGCGTCAAATCCGCCTTTTGCCACCATAGAAGCATAACGCCTCGGAATGTTTGTGGCAACCAGTTTCACACCGTTTTTGCGTGCAAATTCCAAAATAGGCTTATAATCGGTTTTATAATTGGGCCACAAGCGGCATTCGTCTTCAAATGACCTTGTGGAAATAAAATCCTTGAAATACTCATCAATAATCAACTGGTTGTCAGCTTCAAACATTTCTGCACCCATAACCAAGTCTTTCTTTTTTGCCACATACAAATCTTTTGCAACCTGAAGCTCCAACCAATGTGCAATGGGATTGTTGTGCAATTCCCCGAAAAACACAATATCGGCACCTTTCAGTGCATTCAACATTTTTTCGTAATCCACTTTTTCGCCTTGGTTGTTAAAAATAACATAAGCAGGTTTTTGCTGTGCAAAAATTACACCTGCAATCATCATCAATACCGTAAATAAAACTGTTCTTTTCATATCTGTAATTTTTTAATTTGCTAATGAACTAATTTGTTAATTTGCTAATTATCTAATTTTCACATCAATAAATTCTCACATCAGTACATTCTCACATTTGCACATTAAACAATTATCACATTTCCAACTAACAACTAATAAC
>JALWKH010000025.1 GCA_026996635.1 Bacteroidales bacterium
GTTTGATACCGAATTTATGAATTGACACATAGGTTTTATCTTACAGGTATTGCAAAAAATTGGTTTTCACCCCATCCGCCACATCCGAAATCTTTTAAAAGATAATCTTGAGTTTTTGTGCCGTATTGTTCACTGGTTGATATCCAGTAATAATATCTTTTAGTAGCATTGGATGTGTTGTTAATAGTTATTGAACCTACTGCCATTGAAAAATGTGCAGGCCCGGGTAATAATCCACTGACTAATGTGCTTAACATTATATCTGAACTGGGTGTGTAATTGTTTTGAGAATCACAAAATGTTGAACGAACCCAAATTACATCACCTGTTTGGATATCATTTTCAGATTGTAAAAGCATGTTTACACTAATAACCCAAATTCCCGGAGGTAAATCAATGTAGGAACCTGTCCAGCGTGGTACAGATGTACCGTTTGCCGGAATTGTATCAATTCTTGTTGTGTCTCTCGCTATATGTCCGAAGATTACTCCTTGATAAGGATTGTCGATAAGTCGTGTCCACCTTGATCCGTTCCAGTAATAATACCCGGGATATACAGTATCTTGTCCGGATGCTGCGTTTGCGGTGTTGTAAATCAATAATCCGTTTCTGGGATTGTTTACCGGAGCTGCTGATGTTGCACTTTGTAATGGTATTCTTGGTGGCAAAAAACCTTTGTTTTGGTTGCTACTGTGAGCTTCCAATATGGCATCGTCGGCACCGGGGGCATAAGTAGAATCATCACTTATAACAATTTGTCCGTACACCAATATTGTTGTTAAAAAGAAGCTAATCAAGAATATTATCCTTTTCATGGTTATAGTTTTTTTCTGCAAATTAAAATGAAAAAAATTAATTTGAAAAAAGTTTTTGACGAGTTCAAAGTTTACAAGTCTTTAATGCTAGTTGTAGAAATTTAACATACCTTTGTAACAAAAGTGAAAAAAGCTTTTTGTATGAAACTAAACGAACTGACGGCAATAAGCCCTGTTGACGGCAGGTACAGAAAAAAAACTGAGCAATTAGATGCTTATTTTTCCGAATATGCATTGTTTAAATACAGGGTAAAGGTAGAAATAGAGTATTTTGTGGAATTGGTAGAACTCGGATTAAAAGAATTGAAAAATTTCCCGAAAGAGAAGATTAAAGATGTAAAAAAAATAGCTACCGGGTTTAATTTGAAAAAAGCTCAGCGAATCAAGGAAATAGAAAAAACAACAAATCACGATATTAAGGCAACCGAATATTTTATAAAGGAAGAGTTTGATAAGTTAAAACTCGGTGATTATAAGGAGTTTATACATTTTGGTCTTACTTCGCAAGACATTAATAATACTGCAGTACCTTTATCTCATAAAGATTTTGTAAATGATATTTTGTACCCTCAATTTTTGAGTCTGAAAGGGCAAATTTTGGAACTGGCCAATAAATGGAAAGATATTCCTATGCTTGCCCATACACACGGTCAGCCTGCGTCTCCGACAAAACTTGGAAAAGAATTTAAAGTGTTTGCGGAACGTTTGGATAATCAGTTGCAGCTGTTAAAAGATGCTGTTTTTTATGCAAAATTCGGTGGTGCAACAGGTAATTTTAATGCACACTATGTAGCGTATCCCGAAGTGGATTGGATAAAATTTGCCGATGGTTTTGTTGATAGACTGGGGTTGAAACGCTTGCATTATACAACTCAGATAGAGCATTATGACGGCATGGCACATATTTTTGATACGGTAAAAAGGTTGAATAATATTCTGCTCGATTTATCGCGGGATGTTTGGATGTATA
>JALWKH010000026.1 GCA_026996635.1 Bacteroidales bacterium
CAATATGACCTGAGTAAACAAAATGAAATTCAAAAATATTTGGCCAGGCTACCCGACGACTATATGTTTACAAAGAAAGAAGAAGAGGTATTGAACTATTCGGTCTACTTTCCCGATTTCTATTTGCTCGAAGGTTACAATACTGTTCATGCCGACGATTCAGTGGCGTATAATTTTCCATTTCATTTTTCATTGAACGACAGCTACCATCCTGTTCATTATTTTTTGGCTGCCTATTTATACGCTTACATGTATCACCGACTGCATTTGCCCGATTCTCTAACGCCTACGGATTGCTTGAAGATGGCCCGTAAAGTGGATGAAATGATAAACGATACTGTAAATCGTGAATTTGTAAAATTCCAATTGATAACCAACCAATTAAGCACGCAAAATATACCGCCCTCGCCAAAGCAATACCGGGACATTCTGGCGATTTTTCCACGGATATTCCATTATTCGAAAGATTTTTCCAGGGAATTCGTCAAATTTTATAACCTGTATCCTCACACCAGGCGGTTAGAAATGGATTCCATAAATTAACCTCAACTCCGCAAGTAAAATCCATTAAATCAATTGTAATTTATTGATAAAAAAAGACCTACAATTATTTGCAGGTCTCAAAAATTTTCACCAATTCAGGTGAATGATTACAACAACTAATTCAAAGCTAACACCTTTTGGTGGAATAGCCATCATCCACAAGCAATTAATTTCAAAAGGTGCCGCTCAATTCATTGAAAATGAATTGAGTAAGCGAAAAAAATAATGCGACATACAGCTATGCTGATATTGTCTTGACTCGGCTCTACACCTTTTGAGCGGTGAAAGTGCCGCCGAAGATGTCCAATACATCACCGAAAATATACTCCGGCATCTCAAAAAAATCAATATTCCATCGCCCGACACCATTCTACGAGCCGATAAAGAATTGTCCAGTGCATCCGAATTTATCGGAACAACCGATGGCAAGAAAAACAAAATCAACGTCAACGAGCGGTTGAACAGGCTTTTAATCCGCTCGGCAGTTTATTTCGGACAATTGAAACCCGGAAGTCAAAATTTGACATTGGAACTTTGACCATATATTTATCCCTACCGAAAAATACGATGCTACGTATGGTTACAAGCGCAAAAAGGGATATTTTCCGGCCGTGGCATTCATCAACAATATTCCGGCTTATGTGGGGAAGGGAGAAACGAAAATTGCAGTGTCAAACCCTATCAACTTTCAATCCATAAACGCATACGGGGCTTGCTTCAAGCACATGATATTGTTCCTGCAAGCGTGCGTATGGATGCCTTTTCTTACACTAAGGAAGTGACGGATTTTTATCACGAGCAAGGGCAGATTATTCATTAGGCCACAAAGAATAAAAATTGGTCATACTGCCAAATTCGAGTTAAAAAAACCGCCTTACGGATTAGCGGGCTTTCCCGCAATAGCCTCAGCATAAATGGATAGTAGGAAGTGTGTCCAAAAAGAAAAAAATCAATCAGAAAAACAAAGTTATTACCATTTTTTGCCCAAAAAATGAACCACCGAGTTTTTTAAACTTGTAGATTTTAAGAATTACATAATATTCTATTTTTATTAATAAATTAAGTTTGAATTACATATAATATATACAACTTTTGTGTAACAAAAATTTCATAAATTAGTTTTACACTCTGTGATTATTATTTAATAAAATTATTATCATTTTTGTTTAAAATTTCTGTCTAATACTAACATGGACAAAAAAGTAATACTAATATTATTAAATAGATAGAACAACACAT
>JALWKH010000027.1 GCA_026996635.1 Bacteroidales bacterium
AGCATATTGGTTTTAGTATTGATTATGGGAGTTGCTTCTTGCGGAAGTAACGATAATAAAGAAAATGTTGTAAATGATGATAATAAATCGCATCATGAAAAGGTAGTGTTTTTATCGCAAAAGCAAATAGATGCTTTAGGAATTAAAATGGGGCATTTGCAAAAAAGAAATCTTACAACCATTCTCAAGACGAACGGGAAATTAAGGGTTTTCCCTGATGCCATTGCATCGGTAACCGCCGTTATGGGTGGAAATGTAAAGTCAATAAAAGTATTTTACGGAAACAATGTTGTAAAAGGACAAGTGTTGGCTGTTTTGCAGCATCCCGACTATATTGCTTTGCAAGAGGAGTTTTTGCAGCTGTCGGGTAAGTTGGATTATTTGAAGCAAGAATATGAAAGACAAAAAAAATTGTATGAAAATAATGTAGCCGCAGGCAAAGATTTCCAAAAGGCAAAAGCAGACTATTTTTCAGCCAAGTCAAGGTTTGAAGGATTAAAAATCAGACTTAAGATGTTAGGTTTATCTACAGATGAAATTTTGAAAGGAAACATTAGTGAATCTATACCCATAGTTTCACCAATCAACGGCTATGTTACCGGTATTTATGTAAAAGTGGGGCAGTATGTAAATGCGGATACCAAGCTTTTTGACATTGCCAACAACAAAAAAGTTTATGCCGATTTACTTGTTTATGAGAAAGAAGCACCTTATGTAAATGTAGGGCAAAAAGTACATATGTATGTTACTAATAAGAAAAATATTGAGCTTTCAGGGGAAGTTTTTTCTATCTCCAAGAAGTTTGATAATGATGTGAGAGCAATACACGTTTTTGCAGATATAAGCAATGTTTGTTCTGATTTAATACCGGGAATGTACATAACGGGACATATTCATATTGACAGTTTACAAACAGATGCTTTACCCGGAGATGCAATAGTAAATGACGGAACAAGGTCTTATATTTTTGTTCTCGATAAAAGTATGAAAGAAAAAAATAAAGACAAGTATCCGTTTAAAGTTGTTGAAGTCATAACAGGGGTGAAAGACAATGGATTTGTAGAAATAAAATCTGTTGGCGATATATCTCCCGATGATTCTATTGTTCTTAATAATGCGTATTACTTGTATTCGGAACTGCATAAAGAAGAAATGGAACATGAACATTAGTGTTATTAAAAAAGCAAGCTTTCAATTATTCTTTTCATTACATTTGAAAAATTTTTAAGAAGTATTTTCGTTATACTCTGTTTGCTAAAAAAAATGTGATGAAAAGGATGTTGCCATTTGTTTTGCTATTTTTCATTATTGCTTATCCGGTTTATTCTCAGCAAGATAGGGCGGTTACGATAAGCGGTGTTGTAAAAGATAAAGAAACTAACAAGCCGTTACAAAGTGCAGAAATTATTTTAAGCGGCACAAACAGAGGAGATATAACCAATAAAAGCGGTTTATTTTCTTTGCAAATAAATAAAGGTGAAGTTGTTATTGTCGTTTCCCATATTGGATATGAGCCTGCACTTTTCAGATTCAAGGCAGAAAAAGATACTGTTTTGAATGTTGAATTAAAGCCTGAGGTGTTTAAGGTACAGGAAGTTATAGTTTCTGCAGGTATGTCGTCCCAGCACGAAAATGCAATAAAGATTGATGCAATAAATGCTAAAGAAGTTTTATCGTCTGCACAAAACAATATTATGGGTGCAGTAAAAGAAACTCCCGGAGTAGATTTAATAAGCAGGGGAAACGGTATTACACAACCTGTAATTAGAGGTTTGACTTCCAACAATATAGTTGTTCTTATAAATGGTGTCAGGCTGGAGAATTTTCAGTTTTCCGTTAATCACCCGTTTATGGTTGACGAGTGGGGAATAAATAAAATTGAAGTGATAAAAGGACCGTCTTCGCTGTTGTACGGTTCCGATGCAATGGGAGGAGCTATAAATTTCATTACCGACAGGCAGGTGGAAAAGGATACGGTAACGGGTAGTGTGATAATGAAAGGCTTCAGTAACGGACTGGGTTATGCAACGGGGTATAATTTTATGTTTTCGCGGGGAAAGTTTTATCTTAAGTCTTCGGGAGGCATCAAAAGGGTGGCAGATTATTATGATGCAACAGGCAGAAGGGTGTATAATACTTGTTTCGAAAGTGATGAAATATCTGCTACGGCAGGTTATGTAGGTGCAATAAATAATTTTAGTATTTTCTTCAGGCAGTTGAGACCGAAACTCGGTTTATATGTGCCGGATTTTGACACAACAAATGTTTCGGGACTTTTTAATCATAATGCTTGGTATCAAGACCTTACGGACAGGTTGTTTATTGCAACAGACAAGGTTAAGCTCGAAAACGCCGAAATAAATGTTAAACTGTCTTACCAACAAAATAACCGTAAATTGCATTCTGGAGACGGCGTGCCTATTGATATGAATATGAACACTGTGTTTTCGGATGTAAATTATGTGTACAGGCTAAACAATAATTTTGAAGTGATAAGCGGTATTCAAGGCTTGCACAAGGTAGATTTTAACAATGATGCTCCCGGCAAAATCATACCTGATGCCACGGTAAAAAGCGGGTCGGCATATTCCATTGCAAGACTGCATTTGAAAAAACATTTTGTTTTTCAGGGTGGTGGTCGGTTTGATATGAGGAGTTTAAGAAATGATGAAACAGGAGTGCAAAAGGACTATAATTGGGTGTCGTGGTCGGCAGGATTGACTTATAAACCTATTGAAAAACTTCTGGTTAGGGCGAATGTTGCTTCAGGTTTCAGAACTCCTGATATTCCGGAGTTATATCAAAACGGATTGCACGGAGACAGGTATGAAATCGGAGACCTGACTTTGAAGCCGCAAAGGAATATTGAATACGATCTTGGTGTGCACATTCACGGAGATAAGGCTTATATTGATGTTTCTACCTTTTTCAATGATATAAGCGATTACATTTATTTGTATCCGGGGAATTGTGATAAGCCTTGCTATTTTTATGCACAAACGGATGCGTATCTGTATGGCGGAGAATTGTCTGCATATTTCAGACCTTTTTCGAATTTGAATGCCGGTGCAACTTTTTCGTATGTAAAGGGTGAAAAGCAGAATGGAAATTACTTGCCTTTTATTCCGCAACCCAAGCTGAAAGGTGTGATAAAGTACAGAATAAACAAAGTTGGCAGGTTTGAGTACTTATTTGCAGAACTTAATCCCGTTTATGCGTTTGCAAAAAATGATGTTCCACAAGGAGAATTGTCAGGCAAACCTTATTTTTTGCTGAATCTTAAAGTCGGCACGGATATTTTAATCGGTCAGAACAGGATTTCAACCGGGATAAATCTGCAGAACTTGACTAATACGGTTTATTACGACAGGTTATCAACATTGGCAAACTTCGGCTTTTACAATCCGGGTATAAATGCAAATGTGTACTTTAAGCTTAATTTTTAGTTGGATGATTTTCTGATTTTTTCGTAATTGGAAGCATTGCTCGGGTCGGTTTCTTTGAGGATGTTTATTACCCTGGCTTTTTCATCGGGTTGGGCTTCTTTGAAAATGTTTATAAGTTCTTGTGATTTAGCGTCATAAAAAAGTTTTACAAGCATATTCCCCGGTTGTTCGCGATAAGTTTTTCTGACCAATTGTAAGCTTTCAGCTATAACAGCCCTACCGTCTGCCGGTTTATCTGCCATAATATCCAGACCTAAACGGTGATATTGATAATAACATTGCCTGAGAGGCAGAAATTTTTTGTCCAGAATGTTGTGAACAAGCCAATATCTGTTTTTTGTGCTTTCAAAGGCTTTCCAACCTTTTTCGCGGGCATTTTGCATATTGTTTACAATCTTTTCAGCCTTTTTGAAAAATTCCGTACCACCTGTCATTGAAAACGAATCAAAATCATATCCCAGTATTATATAAGCATAATATGCCAATACTGCAACCAAATTCGGATTGGCACTGTTTTCGTTGAATTGCATAGGTTGGAATTGCGAATATTGAAACCTGAAGTCATTGTCTTTGAAGTTGAAAAGCATTGTTTTGTAGTTGGAGTTGTAAACGGGACGAACGGATTGTACCTGAATGCTTGCCTGAAATTCATCTACCGATATGGCTTTTGAAATGGTAATGAAAAAAGTGCATTCTATTCTTTCTTCGTTATTGAAAATATATTTGCTCCACTTGGTGTTGTTCATAAACTCGTAAATGTCTTTCTGCATATCTTGAAAGACTTTTTTACTTACCCCTTGTACTTGGGACGAATTTATTTGGACACGGCAATTCAATTCTTGAGAATATGAAATTACTGCTGATGAAACCAATATATATATGAGTGCAAATATCTTTTTCATTTCCAATGATTTATTTTAACAGGCTCACCAAGTGGTTAACAATATCTTCTGCAACTTTTCTTTTGTGTTTTAACTCAAAAACGGTTTTTTTATTGCCTTTGTCTATTATTGTTATTTTATTTGTATCGGTTCCAAAACCCGACCCTTTGTCTTTTAGTGAGTTTAATACTATAAAGTCCAAATTCTTGGAAACTAACTTTTTACTTGCGTTCTGCAAACCTTCGTCTGTTTCCAAAGCAAAGCCGACAGTGATTTGGTTGTCTTTTTTTATTTTCCCCATTTCGGCTGCAATGTCGGGGTTTTTTTCAAGCTTTATTTCAAAAGATGTTTTGTTTTCGCGCTTAATTTTATTGTTTGCAGTGGAAACAGGTCTGAAGTCTGCTACCGCAGCAGCAAATATAGCTCCGTCCGATTCGGGGAAAAGTTTTTTTACAGCATCGTGCATTTCCAAAGCCGAAACAACTTTATGAACAGTTATAGCTGGATGATTGGGATACGGAATAGAAACGGGACCGGAAACTAAATGCACTTTTGCGCCCCGAGAGGCAAGTTCTTCGGCAATTGCAAATCCCATTTTTCCCGACGAGAAATTGCCGATAAAGCGTACAGGGTCTATTTTTTCATAAGTGGGACCTGCGGTTACAACAAATGTTTTACCTTTTAGAGTGTTTTTTTTTTGAAAGAATGAAATAATCTCTTGCAATATTGTTTCGGGTTCGGGCATTCTGCCTTTGCCCGTTAAGCCGCTTGCAAGTTCGCCTTCTTCGGCTTCCAAGACAATATGGTTTTGTCTGTCCGATAAAATTTTGATGTTGTTTTGGGTAGCGGGATGATTATACATATCCACATCCATTGCTGGAACAATCATAACGGGAGCAGGAGTTGCCATATAAACTGCCAGAAGCAAATTATCTGCCTGACCGTATGCCAACTTTGAAAGAGTGTTGGCAGTGGCAGGGGCAATTACCATTAAATCACAATTGCGTGCAAGTTCAATATGGCTGTGCCAGTCTCCTGTATTTTGCTCGAAAAACTCTGAATAAACAGGTTTTTGGGAGACGGTAGATAAAGTAAGGGGAGTAACAAAATTTTGGGAATAAGGTGTTTGAACAACTTGAACCTCTGCACCTTCTTTTATTAGGAGCCGGATTAGGATGGGGATTTTGTAAGCGGCTATTCCGCCGCTTACTCCCACAAGTATTTTTTTACCGTCAAGCGAAGGCATTTTTATTCTTTTGTTTCTTCTGCTTCCGGTATTTCATATTCCAATTCGCCTTTCAGGAATTCTTCTGTTGCGTATAGTACGGGTTTAGGTAGTTTTTCGTAGAACTTTGAAATCTCAATTTGTTCTTGGTTTTCAAAAATTTCTTCCAGATTATCTGTGTAAGATGAGAATTCTTCCAGTTTTTTGTCAAGTTCTTCTTTCATTTCAACGGCAATTTGGTTGGCTCTTTTGGCTATTACCATAACCGATTGGTAAACATTTCCTGTTTGTTTGTCCAGATCGTGAATGTTTCTGGTTACGGTTGTTGTAGGTATGCCTTTTGTTTTTCTGAAATCTACCATAGTTTTATGATTTTTTTTGTTTGTCACTGTTTTCAATATAATTCATAGCTTCCTTATAGATGCGTTTTGCATCTTTCAAGTATTTGGTGTTTGGATACTGGTCTACCAAATTATAATAGTACTCTATTGTGTTGTTGTAGCGTTTGTATTTTTTTGATTCCACACTGTTTTTTGCAAGCAAAATTCCCGATTTTAAGATGTCATACAAAATCTTTTCGCGGTACGGAGTGTCGGGATAATCTTGTAAAACATTGTTAAGTGCTACAATTGCGGCTTTATAGTGTCCGAGTTTGAGATAAAGATATGCATTGTTGTATGCTTTGGTTTGCAATTTATAATTTAAGTGGCTGATTAAGTGGTTTACGGAATCCTTTAGTTCCGTTTGCGGATAATGTGTAAGGAAAAGTTTAAAATGGTCTATCGCTTTGTAAGTATATGTTTGGTCAAGGCTTGGAGACGGTGAATAATCGTATAAACAATAAGCAGCCATAAATTCGCATTCTTCGGCGTGTTTACTCAACGGGTAAGTTTTGTAAAACTTGTCGAAATAATAAGCTGCCATTAAAATATCTCCCGTGTAGTATGTGCAATATGCATAATAATATTCTACTTCTTCGGCTTTTTCTGTCCCTTTAAAAACTGTTGTAAGTTCTTGAAACAAAGTAATCGCCCTGTCAAAATCTTTCTTTTTGTAATATTCTATGGCTTTTTCGTATTTCAAGCTATAATCCGTACTTTTCAACAGTTTTTGGTATTCACTGCAAGAGGAAAACAGGAAAATAGAAACTAAAACCGGTATTATGTATTTGATTTTCAGAAAATTCATATTATTGGTGCAAAAATTTGCAAAGTGCAAAGTTACTAATAAAAAACGAATGATTTACAAAAATGTTGTGCGTGTTGGTTTTTGTATTGTCTAACTCCACATACTATTATAATCCAAGAAGTATTTTCCCTGATTTAATGTTCGAATTATGATTAGAAATTAAATAAAAGTATATCCCCGATTTAGTTACCGGAAGTTCCACCGGCATGTTTGTTCTGACCTGTTTATCGAATATGATTTGTCCTGTGTTGTTGTATAGCCTCAGATTTAAATTTTGGTTAGTTTGACTAATGATTTTAAGTTTGTTTCCTAGGATTACAATTTGATTTTTGTTTGTTATTGTGGTTTTAGATTCAGAAACATTTTCTGTAGCCAACCAAATAGTAGCATTCATAAAAAATCGTTCGTGATTTCCGTTTGCATCACCTCTCCAACCATCGTATAAATTATCATTACTATCGCCTGTTCCGTCATCTGCAGGTGAGCTATCTCCAATTGCTACAACTTTCCCATGTCCGTATCTGGCACATGCAGCCATTACATAATAATTTCCCGAAATATATCCTTGTTCATAAACCAAACCTTTTACGGTAGGATTTTTAGAAGGATTTAGAGAAATTGATGTTCCTGCAAAAAATTGCATATCTGTTACATCTCCCCATGGACCATGCAATATGGAATCTTCAGGGATTGTTGCAATATTTGCATTTGTTTCGTCAAAGTTTGCATCATCGAATGTTATTCCGAAAGGGTTTGATTCTACTGTATTATTTAGCATTAAATCATTCCATATTGTCGGAGAATCGTATCCGTCTCCATTTCTGTCTGATTGGTAATGATCTGAAATCATAAATAACCCGCCTCCATTATAAACAAACTGAAGGATAGCTGTTTTCTCGTCATTGGTAAACGGAATATTAGGTTCACACACCACAAATACTTTATAATTTGATAAATCTTGTGGATTTGTACTGTCTCCATAAGTAATCCTTCCATTATAAGGTAATGTTTCCACATAAAAACCTGCTTTTACAGCATCAATTCCCCATGCAGAAATACCTCCGGTCCAGAAGGTTTCACTTGTACTGCTTGTTATGTTATTTTGGGACGGAGTAGGTGTTTGTTGGGCGTTTGATTCATTACCTCCTAAAGTAGCATCAGGATTATAATCCAAATTAAAATTGTCTGCGTCAATTACCCAGTCTGCATTACCGGCAGTTTCAGCTTTTGTTGCGTCAAATAGTATTTTAACTTGTGAAAATGAATAATAAAAAGATAGTGTAACAAACAACAATGCCAAAAAAAGTTTTCTTGCGATATTCATAAAATGATTATTTTCTTTTTTATTATTTGCTTACCAGTGTTGATAAACATAATATATGTTCCTTTATTG
>JALWKH010000028.1 GCA_026996635.1 Bacteroidales bacterium
AAGTTGCTCAAAAAATGTAAATTTTCAAACTTTTTTTATCACTTCCACAACTCTCAATACTCCGTTTGTGTCAACAACTTTGTGAAAATTTGAGGCAAGTGAATTTAACATGTTATTGTTTGTTATAATTCTTTGCAGTGTTGATGATAATTCTTGTGATGAGCTCCAATCGTTTTTTGTCCCAAGGTAGTAAGCCAGTTGTTTTTCCGCCAAAAATTTACCGCTTTTTATTTCCCTGTCACTACCGGCAATTATTATGACTGGTTTTTGCAGGGCAGCAGCTTCCCAAACGGTCAGTCCGCCGGAGCTTATCATTATGTCGGATTCGTATATCAGATATGGCATGCGGGGAGTGTTCATGTAAATTTCAGTAGGTATGCCGGAGGTTGCGGCAAGCTGTTCGATTTTGTTTTTGTATTGATACAATGCACCGAGGACAATGATTATTTTGTTAATTGCTTGAATATTGTTAATTTGAGTAAGTGCTTCGTAAACAAATGATGTTCTGTCATCGGCATCACTGCCGCCGAATGTCAGTAGAATTGTTTTTTTTTCGTGGTTAGCTTTGATTTTTTCATTTTTTGAAGCAAGAAGCCTGTAATCTTTTTTTAGAATCAAATATTTGGTGCCTAGTAATTTTATGGTGTAAGGCTCTGTGGAATAAGTTTGATAGGTTGCCATAATATTCTGATTAAGAATAATATCCGAGTAGAAATGTGTGTTGTTGTAAAAGGTTATGGTCATTAATTTGTTGCCTAGACTCCTTATTTTCTGTTGAAACTCAGCCGTATAAAAAACTTTATCGTCCGAATCCGTGATAACCAAGTTATTTGTTGTATCTATTGCATTCAAAATGGCTTCGGTTTCGGGCATATTTTCAGACGGAATAATGACTTTGTAGTTTTTGTTTTCAAGTTTTGCTTTATAAGTTTCGGGGATTTGCTTGCAGATGAAAAAGACATTTATTCCGGCCGATTTGAGTTCGTCCGCAAGAATTTCGGACCTCAGTAAATGGCCGCTTCCTATTTTGTTGTTGGCATCAACCCTGATGTAGCAATTTTCAATCATTGAACAGGATTTTGTATTTTGCTTCTGCCATTTCCCAATCGTCTGGTGTGTCGATGTCTTGTGCCAGAACAGGCGGAATTTCGAATGCGCCTTTATTCCGTGATAAATCTTTGTCTCCTTTCATCCAATAGAACTGTCCTGCATCATGATAAGCGGGCTCAAGGTCTTGTGATCTTTTGGGGAATAAATCGGGGAACATAGGCTCTACCAAACCGTTGTCTTTAAGCCTGAAAGCCCTTTGTATGGGAAAATCGAATCTGACTACGGGACGCACAGAGTCAAAATCCGAATTTTTAAGCAGTTCAAAGCCTTTTTTTAAGTTTTCTACAGTTATAAACGGAGCAGTCGGCAAAATCATACATATATAATCAAATGCTTTTCCGAGGCTTTTGTATTTTTCTTTTACTTCTATAATTACTTCGTTTAGCGGAGTATAATCATCCGCCTTTTCTTTGCTTCTCATAAAAGGTATTGATGCACCGTATTGCTTGGCAACTTCCGCAATTTTACCATCTTCGGTAGAAACGATTATTTCATCAAACAGTCCGGATTTTTTTGCCGTTTCAATGGAATATGCAATAATAGGTTTGCCCAGAAACGGTTTTATGTTTTTGTGTCGTATTCGTTTACTGCCACCGCGTGCCGGTATAAGTGCAAGGATTTTCATATTTTTTTATTTTTTACCCCTTTGTATCTCCCACTGAAACCTGTT
>JALWKH010000029.1 GCA_026996635.1 Bacteroidales bacterium
AAAATTACCGGATGAAAAACGCCGCGAAATTGAAGCTGCAATTGATGAAGTATTTGAAAAGAATCCTGATTTGGCAATGGTTGATTCTAACAAGGGAATAACAAACTTGCACGCACCTAACCTTATCATTATTGATGCATCTATGCCGCCGCTGATTCGTGACGGAGGTAAGATGTGGAATGCCAAAGGCGAAATGCAAGATGCTAAAGCAATTATTCCCGACAGGAGTTACGCAAGGTTTTATCAGGAAGTTATCGATTTTTGCAAAGTAAACGGAGCATTTGACCCTGCAACTATGGGTAATGTATCCAATGTAGGTCTTATGGCACAAAAAGCCGAAGAATACGGTTCTCACGACAAAACATTCAAAATCCCTGCAAACGGAACAGTTAGGGTAGTAGATAACAATACCGGCGAAGTGTTGATGGAACACCGTGTTGAAACAGGAGATATTTACCGCAGCTGCCAAACCAAAGATTTACCAATTCGCGATTGGGTAAAACTTGCAGTTAACCGTGCAAGGGCTACAGGTAATCCTGCTGTTTTCTGGCTTGATAAAAACAGGGCTCACGATGCCGTATTGATTGAAAAAGTAGAAAAGTATTTGAAAGACCACGATACAAACGGTTTGGAAATTCACATTATGGCTCCTGTAGAAGCAATGAGGTTTACTTTGGAAAGGGTAAAAGCAGGTAAAGATACAATTTCTGTAACAGGGAATGTTTTGAGGGATTACCTTACAGACTTGTTCCCGATTCTCGAACTCGGTACCAGTGCCAGAATGTTGTCGATAGTTCCACTGCTTGCAGGAGGCGGATTGTTTGAAACAGGTGCAGGAGGTTCTGCTCCTAAGCACGTTCAACAATTCTTGGAAGAAGGTCACTTGCGTTGGGATTCGTTGGGAGAATTTCTTGCTTTGACGGTGTCTTTGGAAGATTTAGCAAACAAGTCTGACAATAAAAAAGCGATGGTGCTTTCTAAAGCATTGGATAAAGCTGTAGGTTTGGTTTTGGAAAATGGTAAGTTGCCGTCAAGAAAAGTTAATGAACCGGACAACAGGGCTGAACATTTTTATTTGGCAATGTACTGGGCTCAAGCTTTGGCAGAACAAAACGATGATGAAGAACTCAAAGCATTGTTTGCACCTGTTGCTAAGCAATTGCAAGAAAATGAGGCTGTTATTATAGACGAACTGAATGCTGCACAAGGCAAACCACAAGACATCGGCGGATATTATCTGCCTGATGATGAAATGGCAGAAAAGGCTATGCGTCCGAGTCAAACACTTAACAGCATTATAGATGCTTTGGTGATGAGTCAAGTTTAACCTATAAAAAACAGATAATTATGATACCCAAAAAAGTAGCTGAAATATTGAACGAACAAATAGAAAAAGAATTTTATTCGTCAAACCTATACCTTGCAATGGCTGTTTGGGCAGACAGAAAAGGTTATCCAGGTATTTCCAAATGGTTGTATGACCAAGCTGAAGAAGAAAGAATGCACGGTTTTAAGTTTATTCATTATTTGCTTGATGTGGACGAAAAGGTAACGATTCCTGAATTGAAACAACCGCCTGCCGAGTTTGATAATGTAAAGTCAATGTTTGACCAGGTGCTTAAACACGAACAATATATTTCGGATTCAATCAATGAAATAGTAAAAGTTTGCCACGAAACAAACGATTACAGAACAATGAACTGGATTCAGTATTTTGTAAGTGAGCAAATAGAAGAAGAAAGCACGGTAAGAACAATCTTGGATAAACTTAATTTGGCAGGAGAAAAGAATATATTTTGGTTTGACAAGGAAATGGAAACAATCCGTTCTGCAGGTTCGGAAGAATAAATGCTTAAAATAAAAGTATAAAATAAAAGGGAGCTTTGTATCAGGCTCCCTTTTTTATTGGATGAAATTACTTGTCGTTTTTGTCTTTCAACTTTTCCAGTATTTCGGGTATTCTGGTAACATATACCAGCTCTTTCATTTTCTCGCGTGCTTCTTTTGCAGGCGATCCAAAATAAGTTTTACCGCCTTCGAGGTCATTACCTACGCCCGATTGTCCGAGAACAACGGCACCTTTGCCAATGGTAAGGTCTTTTTGCACTCCTACTTGTCCCCACAGGATTACATCATCTTCTATCCTTACGGCTCCTGCTACTCCCACTTGTGCCGCAAACAGGCAATTTTTACCTATTACCGTATCGTGCCCAATCTGTATAAGGTTGTCGAGTTTTGTGCCGTCACCAATAATTGTATCCGCCGACACACCCCTGTCTATTGTGCAATTGGCACCTATTTCCACATTGTTGCCGATGATAACACGCCCGCCGGAAATCATTTTGTGGTAGCCGTCTTGTCTTCTTTGGAAGTAAAAAGCATCCGCACCGATTACAGTTCCCGAGTGTATAATAACATTGTCGCCGATTATTACATCGTGGTATATGGTAACATTGGCGTGAATTACGCAGTTTTTCCCGATTATTACATTTTCGCCTATAAAAGTACCGGGTTGAATAATCGTTCCTTCACCTATTGTGGCACTGTCGCTTATCAAATCGTTTGATGGTGAAAAATGAGAAAAGTGCTTTACTATTTTGTTATATGCCGTAAACGGGTCTTCGTGGTAAATTAAGGCTTTACCTTCCGGTGGATCCAGCTTTTTGTTTATGATGATAGTGGTTGCAGCAGAGTTTAATGCCTTTTTGTAATACTTTGGGTGGTCAACAAATGTTATGTCGCCGGGTTCAACCACATGGATTTCGTTTATCCCCCTTACAGGGAAAGAAAGGTCGCCAATAGGTTCACCGCCTACCCACGAAGCTACTTCTTTTAATGTGTATTCTTTGTCGAATTTCATTGGGAAAATTGTTTTGGGATTAGTTGCGTTTATTTGTCATTAATTTATAATGTTTTGAGACTAAGAGATTCCGAAGAACCTGAAACAAGTTCAGGTTCTTCGGAATGACGCCGTCGGAATAACGTTGTTCCGAAGGACACTAACAACTAACCACTAAATAACTAACAACTATTTCTTCACCCTTTCCACATAATTACCAGTGCGGGTGTCAATTTTTATCAAATCGCCTGTGTTAACGAAAAGCGGAACTTGTACTTCGTATCCTGTTTCCGTTTTGGCAGGCTTCATTGCTGTAGAAGAAGCAGTATCGCCTTTTACTCCGGGTTCGGTATAAACTATTTCTTGAACTACGTGAGCCGGCAATTCTACGCTTAAAGGAATTTCTTTGTCTGCGTGGAACACTATTTGAACTTCCATTCCTTCTTTCAGCAAAAGCGGATTTTCGATAAAATGTTCTTCGATATAAACTTGTTCAAAAGTTTCGGTGTGCATAAAAACATAAGCGTGTTCGTCTTTGTATAAATATTGGTAAGGTCTTGTTTCCACTCTTACCACATCAATCTTTGCTCCTGACGGGAAAGTGTTGTCTATAACTCGTCCCGTGGTAAGGCTTTTTAGTTTTGTCCTAACGAAAGCCGAACCTTTCCCGGGTTTAACGTGTTGAAACTGAACTATTTGATATGTGTCGCCTTTGAATTCGATACACAATCCGTTTCTGATATCTGCTGTAGTTGCCATAATTTCTGTTTTTTTCAATTTTGACGCAAAGTTACAAGAATTTTGCAAATTTTTGACTTAAAGCCCAAAGCAATTGACCTTTACTTCCGATACAAGCCGTTTGACTTTTTTTATATCTGCTGATATTGCGGATTTTAATTCGTCCAATGAGTCGTATTTTTTCTCGTCCCTTATTTTTTCTATAAAAATTACCCGCAACTTTTCTCCGTAAAGGTCCCCGTTAAATCCTATTAAATGAACTTCTGTTTTTAGGACTTTGTCGGATGAAACTGTCGGGTTGTAACCGATATTGATTGCAGCGGGGTATGTATGTCCTTTATAACAGGCTATTCCGGCATAAATTCCCGAGGGTGGAAGTAATTTGTCTTTATCAAATTCAAGATTTGCCGTTGGGAAGCCAATAGTCTTTCCGATGTTTTTACCTTTACCTACCGTGCCGGTAATAAAATAGTTGTATCCGAGAAACTTTGCAGCTTTTTTCAGGTTACCGTTTTTTATCAGGTTACGAATAACTGACGAGCTTATTTTTTCATTTCCTGATGTGACTGCTTCTACTTTGAAAATGTCTATTTTGTGTGTTTCACCGTATTGTTTCAGCCAATCGAAATTACCGCTGCGGTTTTTGCCGAAATGATTATCGTATCCGAGTATTATACACTTTACAGGTGCTTTTGTTGTTACAAGTTTTATAAAATCTTCGGCATCAAGAGATGCAAATTCCCGTGTAAACTCAAAAATTATCAGGTAATCTATCAATTCGGTGAATTTGAGTATGTCAACTTTTTCGTCAAACAGGGTTAATAATTCTACATTGTCATTTTTAAGTACCTTTCTGGGGTGAGGTTTAAAGGTTATGAGTGCGGTTTTTGAATTTGTTGCGGAAGCTTTGTCTCTAAGGGTTTTGAGTATTGCTATATGTCCCAAATGTACACCATCCATTGTGCCTATCGTTATGCACAAACTTTCACTTATTTCCCAATTCGATTCCCCTTTTATAATCTTCATTCTGATTGTCAAATTTAGTTTGCAAAGGTACGGATTTTTACTTGTTTACGCTTTTTTTTGAGGTATAGTTGAGTAAAGTTTTTTGACGACAAAAAGGTATTATTTAAAAAAAATGTTTATATTGCAAGCAAAATTTTTTTGCCATGAAAGAAAAGATACAACTTGAATATGTAATAAATTCTTCTCCTAAAGTTTTATACGATCATGTCAGCACACCGAGCGGGCTTTCCAAATGGTTTGCAGACGATGTAAATGTTAATGGCAGTCAATATACTTTTATTTGGGAGGGTGAAGAACAAAAAGCGGAGGTTACCGGCAGAAAAATAGGCAGTTATATTAGGTTTAAGTGGTTGGATGATGAAGATGAAAAGTCATTTTTCGAATTTAAGGTTGTCAAAGATGATTTAACGGGTGATATTGTTCTCATAATAACTGATTTTGTGGACGAGGACGAAAAGGAAGAAACCATTGAATTATGGGATTCCCAAATAGAAGATTTAATGCAGGTGTTGGGAGTGTAAGCGGAAGCCGGTAAAATGAAAAAACTTCACATTTTAGTAATAAGGTCGTATATAGGTCCTTTATTGCTCACCTTTTTTATAGTACTTTTCTTGCTTGTGATGCAATTTTTGTGGAAGTACATTGATGAGCTTGTGGGTAAGGGCTTGGAATGGTATGTGGTTGCTAAGCTCATTATTTACGCTTCTACGGTATTGGTGCCGATGGCACTTCCTTTGTCCATTCTGCTCGCTTCTTTGATGACTTTCGGCAATCTGGGTGAAAATTCCGAACTTACCGCAATGAAAGCTGCGGGTATTTCTTTGCAGCGCATAATGAAACCGTTGATTGTTTTATCCGTGATAATCAGTATAGTTGCGTTTTTCTTTGCAAATAATATAATGCCTGTTGCCAACTTGAAAATGCAATCTTTGTTGTATGATATTCGCAATAAGCAACCTACCTTTAACATAAAAGCCAACACTTTTTATAATGGATTGAAAGGCTATTCCATCAGGGTCTTGAAAAAAGACCAAAAACGGAATATGCTTTACAAAATAATGATTTATGATTATTCCGAAAACAAAGGCAATAAGGCTGTTATTGTGGCGGATTCGGCTAAGATGACTTTTTCGCCCGACAAAATGTATTTATTGCTCACATTGTATCACGGCAAAAAGTACGAGGATGTGGATGAGGAAGGCAAGAAAAAATACAGAACATATCCGTTTCAAAAAGAATTTTTCGACAGCGAAACCATAACTTTCGATATGTCGGGATTCAGTTTTAAGAGAACGGATGAGTCATTGTGGAAGCAAAACTACCAGATGCTTAACCTTTCGCAATTGCAATTTGCCATTGATTCTCTCAAAAAAGATTATGTTGAAAAAAAGCGTGATTTTGTGAAATTGTTGTACCAATCGTCATATTTGATAAGATACCCGGAAATCAAAGACAGTACTTTTTTTGTTACAGATCTTAAGCCTAAAAAATATTTGGATTTCGACAGTATAATGGCTTCTGTTCCAAAGGTTAAGTTAAAACAATCTTACGGAGCGGCACTGAATTTTGCGAGGTCTGCAAGTTCGCTTATTGAAACTAACAAAGATGATTTTTTGTATCGCTATAAGTGGATTATCAAGCACGAAATTGAGTGGCATAAGAAGTTTACTTTGTCTATTGCTTGCTTTATCCTGTTTTTTATCGGTGCACCACTCGGAGCTATTATCCGCAAGGGTGGTTTCGGTATGCCTGTTGTCATTTCAATACTGTTTTTCGTTTTTTATTATGTGCTAACCATTACCGGCGAAAGGCTTGCAAAAGAATTGGTTGTATCTCCCGGAGTAGGAATGTGGATGCCTTCTGCCGTATTGCTTCCTTTGGGGATTTTCCTTACTTACAAGGCTACAAATGATGCCATAGTGTTAAGTTTGCCAACCAAGTTGTTCAAAAAGAAGTCTAACGGAAAGAAAAAGAAAAAATGAGGCTGCTTACTGTTTCTTCCAAATTCCCATATCCTGCAAAAGACGGCGGAGCATTGGCTATCAAAGCTTTTCTTGAGAATTTGGCTGCAATTGGCCACAATATTGATTTTGTTGCCGTTGAGACACCCAAACATCCCGCAAAAGAAATACCTGCAATTAAGAATATAAATTTCCACACGGTTTTTGTTGATACCACTATTAACGCTAAAGATGCGTTGTTGAATTTTTTATTTTCGAGCGAGCCGTATATTGCAGTCAGGTTTTATTCGGACGGGCTGAAAAAAAAGATTAAGGAACTTATAACTGCTAATGCTTACGATATTGTTTTTTTGGAAGGATTATACACGGCTTATTTGACAGGCTTTATCAAAGAATTGTGCAATTGTCCTGTAATTGTAAGGGCGCACAATGTGGAGCACAGGATTTGGCAACGGAAGTTGAAAAATGAAAAAGGATTAAAGAAGTTTTACCTTTCGTCGATGACTTCTCGCTTGAAAAGGTTTGAAATACAACATCTTTCGGGGGCGGATTTTTTATTGCCGATAACGAGTGAGGATGATAAAGTGTTTAAGGAATTTGGGATAAATGTGCCGTCGTATGTGATGCCTTTCGGGATAGATGCCGTTGTGGAAGAACCGCCTTTGCCCGACAATACATCAATGGCTTTTATCGGGTCGTTGGACTGGATGCCGAATGTAGAAGGATTGATTTGGTTCGTGAAAAATGTTTGGCCGCAAATTTATGAAAAGTACGGTGCAAAATTTTACATTGCGGGTCGTAATGCTTCCGCAGATTTTGTGGCAAAGATGAAAAATGTGCCGGGTGTTGAGGTGGTCGGCGAAGTTGACGATGCACGTAAATTTATTCTTTCTCACGGGATAATGCTTGTTCCTTTGCTGTCAGGTAGCGGTATGAGGGTGAAAATTATCGAGGCAATGAGCCTGAAGCGTGCAATTGTTACGACTAATGTAGGCATCGAAGGAATTGATGCGGAAGCAGGAAAGCATTTTTTGTCCGCAAACAGTGTAGAAGAATGGATTGATGCGGTAGATTTACTACTTTCAAATCCGCATAAAGTGCAGGAAATTGCAATCAATGCTTATGCGTTGGTTAAAAATCATTACAGAAATGATATAATTGTCAGGAAGGCTTTGGACGCTATTAAAAATGAATTTAAAATAGAATAAAAATGAGAAGTTTTTTTATAATTCTAGTATTACTGGCTTTAGGTCTGCCGGGTATTGGACAAAAGTGTGATTGTTTATCCAATTTAAAATGGCTTGAAGAAACTTTTTCAAAAAATGATGCTGGTTTTCAATATGTTGTTGACAAAAAAGGTAAGGAAGCATATCTGCAACATAATAGATTATTTGAAGAAAAAGCAGCTAAGATTAAAAATAAAAAAGAATGTCAAAAATTATTGAATGATTGGACTAAATTTTTCAGGAAAGGACATATTGGAGTTGCTTTTAATAATAAATCAAATGTAATAAA
>JALWKH010000030.1 GCA_026996635.1 Bacteroidales bacterium
CTTCCTTCTTGTCAATCAAATTGTCAACAGTATCGGAATCAACCCGCACAAACCTTATTCCGCTTTCTTTTTGCTCCAAATGGTTAATAAAATGCACATCCAACTGTCCGTCCAACAGCAAAACATTGTAACCTTTATTCTTTGCAGCACTTATGTAGCTGTATTGTTCGTCCTTATCGGTAGCATAAATAAACACCAGTGTCCCGTTTTTGTCTTTCTGATTTTCTTTTATCAAATCTTTATATTCGTCGAATGTAAAATACTTATTATCAATGTTTTTGAACAATACGAACTTAATGGCTTTTTCATAAAATTTATCCTCGGTCATCATTCCGTAATAGATGAACAACTTAAGGTCGTCCCATTTTTCCTCGAACTTTTTTCTGTCGTTCTTAAATATTTCGGAAAGTTTATCAGCTACTTTTTTTGTGATGTGCGAAGAAATCTTTTTTACATTTTGGTCTGCTTGCAAATAACTTCTCGAAACATTAAGCGGAATATCAGGCGAATCAATTACTCCGTGCAACAATGTCAGAAAATCCGGAACAATATTTTCTACCGAATCAGTTACAAACACCTGGTTTGAGTACAACTGTATTTTATTCTTTTGTATTTCAATATTGCTTCTGATTTTCGGGAAATAAAGCACACCCGTAAGGTTAAACGGATAATCTACATTCAAATGTATCCAAAACAAAGGTTCTTCGTTGAGCGGATACAATTCCCGGTAAAAGTTCAAATAATCCTCATCTTTCAGCTCGCTCGGTTTCTTCGTCCAAATCGGTTCAACATTATTTATAATGTGCGGCTTGTTGGTCTCAACTTCCTTACCGTCTTTCCACTCTTTTTCATACCCGAATGCAATAGGCACAGGCATAAACCTGCAATACTTCTTAAGTAGCTCTTCAATCCTGTGTTCATCAAGATATTCTCGGTTTTCTTTGTCTATGTGAAGAATAACATCAGTACCTCTGTCATCTTTCTTGGTTTTTTCCATTTTGTACTCGGGACTTCCGTCACATTCCCAATGCACCGCTTCGGCATCATCTTTATAAGACTTTGTAATTATCTCAACCTTGTCCGACACCATAAACGAAGAATAAAAGCCCAAACCGAAATGCCCGATTATATTTGCCGCACTGTCTTTATACTTTTTCAAAAATTCTTCGGCACTCGAGAATGCTATTTCATTAATGTACTTGTCAACTTCCTCTTCTGTCATTCCTATCCCTCGGTCTGAAACGGTTAAAGTACCTTTTTTCTTATCAAGTTTTACCCAAATAGTCAAGTCTCCGAGTTCACCTTTGAATTCGCCTTTGTTTGCAAGCACTTTTAATTTTTGTGTGGCATCAACAGCATTTGAGATAAGTTCCCTCAAAAAGATTTCGTTATCGGAATACAAGAATTGCTTAATGATAGGAAATATATTTTCGCCGCTTACACCTATTTTACCTTTTTTAGTTTTTACTGCTGCCATAGTCTTAAGATTTTTTGGTAGGTGGGAATGACAAAAAAAATACCAATCCGGATTAGTGTCAAAAAGTCAGAAAAAAGAGTGTAAAAGTTTTTAGAGTAGAGAAAAGATATAAAAAGCGTAAAACGAAAAAAGGCCGCCTGTTGGGCGACCTTTTTGGGTTTAATAAAGACAGGCGGCGACCTACTCTCCCGCTTGACGCAGTACCATCGGCGCTGGTGGGCTTAACTTCTCTGTTCGGAATGGGAAGAGGTGTGACCCCACCGCTATAACCACCTTAAAATTT
>JALWKH010000031.1 GCA_026996635.1 Bacteroidales bacterium
TTTAACATTTGGTTGATAGATGTACTTGGCATGTCTCTTAGTGGTCCTACTACACCTAAAAATTTCCCGTGGGAGATTTTACTTGGGTGTACCACTTTGTCCGTTGTTTTTTGCGAAAATAGTTCGAGTGATGCAAAAAACAGGACTACAATAAAAAATATTTGCTTTTTCATTTTGAAAAATTATTTAATTTTGTTAGCATAAAAGTAGTAAATATTTTCTTTGATGTTAATATTTTTAACCAATTTTTTTTCAGACTTTCTTTCTCTATTTTATCCAAGAAAATGCTTGTTGTGTGGTAATCAGCTTGTAGGAGACAATAAATTTTTATGTACAAATTGCTTGTATGATATGCCGAAAACTCAATTTCATGAAAAATCAGGTAATAAAACCGCACAAGTCTTTTGGGGTAGGGTAGATTTGAACTTTGCCGCTTCATATCTTTACTTTTATAAAGCTAGTAAATACCGTAAACTAATCCATCTGTTGAAGTATAAAAATAAACCTGAAGTAGGAGTATTTTTAGGGGAATTATATGGTGGTGAATTAATTAATGTAGAAAAGCTGAAAGATGCAGATTTTATTGTGCCTGTACCGCTTCATCCGAAAAAACAAAGAATACGGGGATACAATCAAAGTGAAGAATTTTCCAAAGGTTTGTCTAATGTTTTGAATGTTCCTGTTGCAAACTTGTTGAAGAGGAAAGTTTTTACAGAGACACAAACGAAAAAAAGCAGGGAAGAAAGATGGAATAATGTGAAAGATGTTTTTGATGTAACAGATTGTGATAAAGTAGAAGGGAAGCATATTATACTTACGGACGATGTTGTTACTACCGGGGCAACATTAGAAGCATGTATGTTGGCATTAAAAAGATGTAAGGATGTTAAAATTTCCGTGTTAACTTTGGGCATTGCACAATGAGTTGGGACAAACACATATCAGACTACAAAAAATATCTTAAAATAGAACGTGGGTTATCATCAAATACCTATGATGCTTACCTTCAGGATGTTGCAAAGTTGAAGAGTTATGTAGAGAATAATTACCCCGGAACTTCTCCCATTAAAGTAACCCCACAGATAATAGCTTCTTTTGTAATGTTTATTGCTTCCCGCTATGAAGCACGGACTCAAGCGAGAATTATTTCAGGAGTAAAATCTTTTTACGGGTATTTGTTATATGCAGAAAAAATTAAAGAAGACCCTACTGTATTGATTGAATCTCCGAAGTTGGGTTCAAAACTGCCTGTTGTTCTTACTGTAGATGAAATAGACAGTATGATAAATGCAATAGACTTATCTAAACCTGAGGGACATCGTAACAAAGCAATAATTGAAACATTGTATGGTTGCGGATTGCGTGTGTCGGAATTGGTTAATTTGAAAATCAGTAATGTTAACTTTGAAGAAAAATATTTAAGAATCTTTGGTAAGGGTAGCAAAGAAAGAATAGTGCCCATAAATGACAGGGCTTTGTCGGAAATAAAAATTTATTTGGATCATTACAGAAAAAAAATGTTTGTAAAAAAAGGGAACGAAGATATTTTGTTTTTGAACAGGAGAGGTGCAAAATTGACAAGGTTTATGATAAATGCCATTGTGCGGGATTTAGCCGAAAAAGCGGGTATTAATAAAAATGTAACACCGCATACTTTCAGGCATTCATTCGCAACACATCTTATTGAAGGTGGAGCGGATTTGAGGGCAGTTCAGGAAATGCTGGGGCACGAGTCAATTCTTACAACCGAGATTTATAC
>JALWKH010000032.1 GCA_026996635.1 Bacteroidales bacterium
CTTAAAAGACGGTGCTAATCATACTAATCATACACGCTTTTTGTTCCTATTGGCGATGAACCACTGCCCCGTAATAGCTGGCCGCTACGCTACTGCACAAACCTTTCGTGCAGAGCATATCTATTGCGCTTCAATCACATGTATTTATAACCATACTACACAATCGTGTGGTAACACGGGGAATTTTGATTTAAGAATATCGAATAATGAATAACGAATGATGAAGTTAACTTCTAAAATCAATATTCAATATTGGATATTCGTTATTCATATTTTCCTCCCTTGAGAGCCCGTCCCGACCATGTTTTGGAAAAGGTTTAAGCCGGGTGACAGGTAATTAAACGGGCTTTAGCCCGGTTGTCATTTATTCAAAAATACCATTTTTTATAGCCCTGCCTTTTAAGGTAGGGTAAAAATAAAATCGGTTCAACAGCGGCTTTAGCCTTAGATATTATTGAAATACGAAAATTAATATAGGAACTTATTTTACCTTTTTTGTAAGTGACAAATTTTGCGATAGGACCTGTTTTTCCTGAAGTTAAAAATTTATAGGACCATCTACTGCGTAATTGCTGGTAAAATCAAATTTCATTAAAACACCAAAACAAACCTTTTGAATTCCTTTATTCTCCTTGTTACATAAATTACAATTACTCATCAAACAAAAAACCCCTGCCTTTCGGGCAGAGGTTTTTTAGAAACCAAAAACTTAAAAAATTATTTTACGCTTATCTTTTTCACAAAACTACCGTCAATGGTATTAACTTTAAGTAAATAAACACCTTCGGCAAGTTGAGAAGTGTCAAATTTGTATGATCCTTCTGACTTAATTTTCTTTATTTTCAGCACTCTTCCGTTAATATCCATTAAATCAACAGACAAAATTTTATTTCCGGAGTCTTCAACATTTAAGATACCGTGAACCGGATTAGGATAAATGTTTATTCCTGTTTCCAATAACTGCATTTCAGTTACGGTATTTACAGTAATTGTATAAGAACAAGAAGCTGATGTTCCTGAATTATCCATTGTAGTCCAAACAACTTGTGTTGTACCTTCAGGGAATTGTGCACCATTCAATGTTGAAGACATATTAAAAGAATTAAAAGTCTGACTTATTCCACAATTATCACTTACAACAGGATCAAATGAGAAGTCCGGCACAGTATAAACAGTATCACCCGGAGGTAAATTTATAACTGTATCACCCATACATTGAATAGTAGGAGCTATTGTATCCATTACCCAAACGGAAACTGTTGTTGTATCTGAATTTCCATACTCATCAATTAAAACAACATTTACATTTTGTGTTGTTCCTACTTCAGAACAAGTAAAGTACTCCGGATCTATAATTGTATCAGCTACACCACAATTATCAGTAGCCGACAAAAGCAATGTTGATTGATCAACATAAGCAACACCTGTATCATTTATATATGCAAATCCCGATACATTTGGTATTGCAGTTGGTGGAGTTGTATCATGCACTACTACATAAGTCGTATCATAAGCCGTATTTCCCGATATGTCAGATGCACTTACTACAACTTGAACCGTATCTCCAACATAAGAACAATCAAGCTGTCCCGGAGTAACAGTAGAATCTATAATTCCACAATTATCAGAAGCTGTTGCAACATCGCCAAACATAATATTTGCTGTTCCAAACATTCCAATGTAAACATCCGCAGGATGCGACTGGATAGTAGGCGGTACGGTTTCAAGCATTAAAATTGCCGAATCACTAATCA
>JALWKH010000033.1 GCA_026996635.1 Bacteroidales bacterium
TCTTACATATTTTTGGTTCCAGGTTTGGTTGGATTTTTTATTTAGTATTCCTGCTATTCTTCCTACTATCTCACCGTTCTTGTATGCAAGCCAATATTCCGCTTCGCAATATTCGAAAGCAGGATTCTTTTTTTTATCAAGAGTATTTATTTCATCAAATTCAAGTAAAGGCACCCAATACGGGTTGTCTTTATAAATTTTGTGCGGGAACCTGATGAATTTTTTCAAGTCTTTTTTAGACTCGACCTTTTTTATTTCAATTTTGGACATGATTGTTAAATTCTATACCCAACTCTTTTCCTGTTTTATAGATTTGTTCTAATGCATAATCTATTTGGTCTAAAGTATGAGTTGCCATAAGTGAGAATCTTATTAATGTATCTTCAGGTGGAACTGCAGGTGTAACTACCGGATTTACGAAAACACCTTTTTCCAGCAATTTGCGTGTAAGCCAGAATGTTTTTTCGTCATGGCGTATGTAAATAGGAATAATGGGGGTTTCCGTATTTCCTGTTTCAAAACCATATTCCCGGCATTTATTCAATGCAAATTTTGTGTTTTCCCACAGTTTTTCAATCCGTTCAGGTTCGCGTATCATAATATCTACGGCTTTTGAAACTGCAGCTGCAGAAGCCGGAGTTATACTTGCACTGAAAATCAATGATCTAGCATTATGCCTCAAATAATCTATTGTGTCTTCATCACTTGCTATAAATCCACCTATAGATGCAAGAGATTTGCTGAATGTCCCCATTATCAGATCAACATCGTCGGTAAGCCCGAAATGATTAACAATTCCGCTGCCTCTATCTCCGAATACACCTATAGAATGTGCCTCGTCAACCATGACGGTGGCATCATATTTTTTTGCAAGCTCTACTATTGCAGGTAAGTTTGCCAGGTCTCCTTCCATTGAAAACACACCATCAACAACGATAAGTTTAATTGCGGAAGGAGTGCATTTTTGTAAAACTTTTTCCAAATGTTCAATGTCGTTATGCCTGAATTTTAGTGTTTTTCCGAAAGATAACCTTGCACCTTCAATTATTGAAGCATGAACCAATTCGTCCAGTATCACAAAATCATTTCTGCCTGCTACAGCCGGAATTACACCGAGGTTAACTTGAAATCCGGTACTAAATACCAACGAATCTTCTTTCCCGACAAGATTTGCCAGTTTTTTCTCCAATTCAACGTGTATATCCAATGTGCCGTTCAAGAATCTGGATCCGGCACATCCGCTTCCGTACTTTTCTGTTGCTTTTATTGCCGCTTCTTTTATTTCCGGATGGTTTGTAAGTCCTAAATAACTGTTGGACCCAAACATTAAAACTTTTTTTCCGTTTATTATAACTTCTGTATCTTGTTCAGATTCTATCACCCTGAAGAAAGGGTAAAACCCTAATTTTCTGGCTTCTTTGGGACGGGTGAATTTAGAAGTCCTTTCCCGTAATAAATTCATCTGCCTGCTTTTAATTATCACCTGACAAAAGTAACAAAAAAATATCATAAGTTAAGGTTAATGATTAGAAAATTGTATGGGGGATTTTGTATACATTTGTATTTTGATTTGAAATAACGGTTAAAAATGTTTGAAAAAAAAGATATTAAGGTTTACATACTATTGTTTTCTGCGCCCGTGTTGTTGACGATATACCGCTATCACGGATACCCTGAATTTTTTTATAAGGTTTTCGGCAGCGGATATTCCGATGTGGATGCAAGATTATGGCAATTTGCCGTGTTTTTTGTAC
>JALWKH010000034.1:0-2120 GCA_026996635.1 Bacteroidales bacterium
TGAATATCAATTGTCTTTGTTTCGCAAGGGAACGCCTTATATGAAATTGGAAAGACCAGCTGTGGTTGATGACGGGATATTGAAGTTTGCAGATGTGGAAGTTGAAAATTTTGTAACCGAATATGATAATTTTCTCTCGGAAGGGAATAAAAAAGTTGTGAAGTTTGTGCCTGCATCGGGTGCGGCTACCCGTATGTTCAAAGAATTTTTTGCTTGTTTGAAAGCTGGTTGCACAGATTTGTCGGCTTTCCCGCAAGTGAAAAAATATTGTGATAATTTCAAAAGGTTTGCATTTTACGAAAAATTAAATGCGGTATTGAAGCAAAAAACAGGCAAGACGCAAGACGAGTTAGTCGAAAGCGGTGATTGCAAAACGGTAATAAGTGCTTTGGCTACTGAATTCGGGCTGAATTACGGACATACGCCGAAAGGGTTGATAAAATTTCATAAGTACGGAGACGGCAGCGTGCGAACGGCTTTTGAAGAGCATTTGTACGAAGGTGTAGGGCATATTGTTTCAAGCGGTAAGGCATATTTCCATTTTACCGTATCGCCGGAGTTTAATGATGATTTCGGAAAGTTGGCTTCGGTTTACAATACTTTGAATGATGCGGAACTTACCATAGAATTTTCTAACCAATTCCACTCAACGGATACAATTGCCGTAACCGAAAACAATGAACTTGTAAGAACGCCCGATGGAAGTTTGTTGTTTAGACCCGGAGGACACGGTTCTTTGCTGAAGAATTTGGCATCAATTGATGCGGAAATGATTTTTATTAAAAATATTGATAACATTTCTCACGGTGATTATATCGAAACTTCCGTGAAGTATAAAAAATTCCTAGGCGGAGTGGCGGTTGTCCTAAAGAAAAAAGTTGACGAGTTGGCGGATAAGTTGCACAAAGAAGGAAAAATTGCTTTGCTTGAAGTAAAATCTTTTTTGAAGAAGTATTACTTTTTGGATGCTTTTCCTCAGTTTGCAAATGAGGATGAAGAAGTTGCATTTTACAAACGCTTTTTGGATAGGCCTTTCCGCGTAGCAGGTATGGTGAAGAATGAAGGTGAGCCCGGTGGCGGTCCGTTTTGGGTTAAGTACAAGGGTATGAGCTTTTCTACGCTTCAAATTGTGGAAAAAAGCCAAATAGACACAAACGACCCTGTGCAAAATGAAATTCTTGCCGCATCTACACATTTCAACCCCGTGGATATGGTTGTGATTTTTGATAAAAACAGGCACAACTTGAATGATTTTGTGGACAATGATGCTTATTTTATCAGCAGCAAATCTTACGAGGGGCAAAATATCAAGGCTTTGGAATGGCCCGGTTTGTGGAACGGTTCGATGTCGGATTGGCTTACGGTTTTTGTGGAAATTCCGCTTGAAACATTCAATCCGGTAAAAGTTGTAACCGATTTATTGAAAAAGTATCATCAACCTGTGGCAGAGTAAAGTTATGAAGAAGTTGGCTTTAATTATTTCTTATGTTTTTCATCCGGTGTTTGTGTTGCCGTTGTTCTTGTTGTCGGTGTTGGATTATGTGCGGGCGGATAATGTAGCTATAACATTTGTGTTTCTTACAGCATTACTCGTAACCGTAGTGCCGTCATACAGGGCAAAATCACTTGCAAAGAAGCGGGGAATGGATGTTTCGGAAATTTCTACTCCTGCCGACAAATCGCGACTTTTGATTGTTTCGTTGCTTATGTTTTCGTTGGCGTTGATACTTTTTGAAGTAGGTGTGCTGTATTATGCCGATTCGTTCAAAGTGTCGTTCAGGTTGAATTTGTTGCTCGTCCTGTTTTTTTATATCGGCGTTTATTTGAACGCATTAGCTGGTTTGTTTTTGTATAGAATGGGTTGGAATATCAGTTTGCATATGATAGCTTGGGGAAGCGTAACCACCTTTTTTTATGCGTTGATTTATATGTTCGGCTATATCGGACTTTTACCATATTTATTCGGTAGTCTGGTTATTTCCGCATTGGTGGCATCATCACGCTTTTTGATTTCCAATCATAAGAGGTGGGAGATTTACACAGGCTTTTTGGTTGGCATTGCCGTTATGCTGCTGACTTTGTATATTATGAAAGTTACTTTTTTGGGGAGGTAGGGTATT
>JALWKH010000034.1:2130-7992 GCA_026996635.1 Bacteroidales bacterium
TAGCAAGCCCGAGTCCCGTTCCGCTGGCTTTGGTGGTAAAGTTCGGGTAAAAGATTTTGCTCCTTATTTCTTCGTCTATGCCGATACCGTTGTCTTTTACAGCTATTAAGATTGTGCCGCTGTCTTTTTCTTTTACAGTGATTTCAATTATGCCTTTGCGTGAACGAGGTATCGATTGCACGGCGTTTTTTATTATGTTGCTCATTACGCGGTTGAAGTAGTGCTTATCGAAGCAAATAACGGGTTTTTCACATAAGTAATTCTTTTTAATCGTGATGTTGTCTTCGTTTTCGTAAAGCGAAATTATTTTGTCGAGGTGTACTTTTACATCCACCTCTTCTTTCTTGATTTGCGGAGTTTTGGCAAAGTTTGAAAATTCATTGGTAATAAATGTTATTGTGTCTATTTGTTCAATGATGGTGGAAGCGATTTTGTTAATGAAGTTTTTCAAATCTTCGCCGCTGTAGTTTTGCCAAGATTGTTGCAGGTATTGTATGCTTAATTTCATCGGAGTCAGCGGGTTTTTTATGTCGTGAGCCACTTGTCTCGCCATATCACGCCAAGCACTTTCGCGTTCGGTTTGAGCAAGGAGTTCGGCACTTTCTTCCAATTTGTCAATCATACGGTTGTATTCTTCCACCAGTTCGCCGATTTCGTCGGATTTGTTTATGCTTATTTTTTTGTTTTTGTTGCCCAAGCGGACTTCTTGCAAGTGTTTTCTTATCAAGGTAAGCGGCACGGTAATTTTTTCTGCCAGAAACAGCGTAAGCAAAAACGACAGAATGCTTAAAAAAACGAAAATGTTCACCACCGATGTAATGGCTGCAACAAGTTGTCTGGTCATCTCGGTTTGTTTGGTAAAATAAGGCAGGTTGATATACATCACTGGTTCGTAGTTTTTGTCAAGCATAGGTGAGTAAACGGACAAAAAGCCCAGTTTGCCAATGTGTTCGGTTTTCAGGTAACGCGAAAATTTAAGGTTGTGCAGGTAATAATATGCTTCCGGGTTTATTAGCGGAGCTTGTATGTTTTTTTCAAATATAACGGGAATGCTTGTGGCTATCAAATGACCCGATTTGCTGTATAAATGAATGTCGGTGTAAAATACTTCCGAAAGTTTATACAAAAAGTTGGTGAGTTGTTCGTTACCTGTGCCGGATGTTAAGTTTTTTTCCGAAAGCTCCGTTACGACAGACTCAAGTTTTTCTTCAAGGTTTTGTCTGTGCGATTTGTTAAAATTATTTTTGGTTATCCAAACCACAATGGAAGCCACTACAAAAAAGAAAATCAGCAGTATGCCGAACAATGAAAATTGAATTTGGTTGCGTAGGCTGTTTTTCAGGTTTGGAATCCGGTTTTTGCTTACAAAGGCAATTGTCCAAAACAGCATTGCGATGATGAAAATGTAAGAAAATTGTTGCAAAAAGTCCCAAATGCCTTTGTGTGGGCTGCTCAAAATGAAAATGGAATTTTCGCCGGGGAAGTAAATTAAATGGTCGTATCCGTTGAAAGAAATGTATGTGAGATTCCCTGCTTTGGAAAAAATGTCGTCCGATAGCGGATAGGCAAATGTGCCGTATTGTGAGTACAGCTTCCCGTCTTTGTATTTGGCATAACAATAGTCTTGCAAGCGGTTATTTTTGCTCACTTTGTAATCGAGCATCAGTTCGGGGTAGCCTTGCTTTACCGAAACGAGTTTTGAGTCGATTTCAACGAAAATCCGCCATCCTTGTTTTGGCTTCAATACAAGTAAGTAACTTATCCTGCCGTTATTGTTGTTGAGAAAATAAAGACCCTTTGTGCAGGTTTCGGTGCCGTATTTATCCAGCAGCTTGAAAAAATACGAAAAGCAATTTTCTATTTTGTTTTCGTCCATTATTTCGAGGTTGCAATCGGGCGTGCAAGTCGTTACCTGCACATCGTAATTATTCCAATATCCCGTGAAATAATTCTTTTTTAATGTTCGGTTTAATTTTTCGTTTACAACACCGAGTTCCAATGTGTCGGTAAGTATGTTGGTTATTGATGTGTCGCTTTTTATTTCCGCAACAATTTCTTGTGCAAGTGTTTCTGCCACAGGGTCTTTTTCTTCCGACAGTTTGGTGATAAGCAGTTTTTTTATGCTTTGTTCTTTTTGATTTGAAAAATATGATGTGAGAATGGTTGCCGCCAAGCTGATAATTATAATGCCGATGATGTTTTTGATTCTGATTTTTGATGTTTTGATGAAATATAAAATGAATAACCCTGTAAGATACAGCAAAACGGCAAGTATGGCATCTTCTTTATTTTCAATAAAAAACAGCAATAGTGGGAAAAGTATCACCAGCGAGAATAGTATTGCTGCGTACTTGAAGTTTTCTTTGAAATCGGATAGTATGGCAAGGGATATTTTTATCGTGGAAACAACCGTAATGCCGAAAATTATAATCATAATTGCTTTGGGCAGTGTAAATGAAGTGATGTCATAAAGTTTGAAATCTACCGTAGAGTCCAGAATCAGAGTGCGGAAAAAGTAAAAGACAAAAGTAAACAACACGGGATAAACTGCTATCGGCAAAATATAATTTTTCAGTGTTTCGTTTTTTATTTTACCGGTAAGCCGGGTTATTATTTGTGAAAAAAAGTAAAAAGCAATGACCCAAATAAGAGTTGTGCCAATGTTTGTGAAAAGTTTGCCCGACGAATAAATATACGGCTCCAACAATGCAATGCCTTTTATGTTGCCGAGTACCGTAAAGAAAATTGCTGCTGCCAAACTGACGATGAAAGGCACGAACGGATATTTTTTACCTGTCAAAAACAATATCCAAGACAGGGAGATGATTATGCCGAATAGTGAAAGAGTGGTAACCGTGTCGGGAATTTTAGGTTTTACAGGTTTTATTCTGAATGCAGGTGATCCGTCCGCTTCTTTTATTGTGTATTTGCCGGTTGTTGCTATTTCAAAAGAGTTGTCAATGTCTAGCAGGTTGTTGTATTGCGTGGTCAGGTATTGGTTTGTGATAGGGTAAGTGTGTTTCAGCACGACGGAGCTTATGAGCATACGATTTCCTGACGAAATTTTTTCTATCCGGAATAGGTTTTTATTTTTTGTGAGTTCGTAATGTTTTAAGTGCCGCAGGTCTTGTGGAGTGAGTAGGTATTCGTTTGTTGTCCAGGCGATTAAAGAGTCGTTTTCGTAAACGAAAAAGTCCGGTTTTATTTTGCTTTTGTCTTTCTGTAAGTTTAATTCTTCAAAGAGGTTGTCGGCTTTCAGGCTGTCAGTTCTTTGAAAGATGAAGTTTAGTTGTTTGTGTTGCCGCTCTGCAATTTTTAAGAAATTTTGCTGAACTTTTGCAGGATCGGTTGTGCCTGTAGAAAAGAACGAAAAAACGGCAGGTAGTGCCATTGAGAAAATCAACAGGATTAACGGTACGATGAATTGTTTCAGGAGTTTAGACTTCATAGGTTTGGAGTTGTCTAACAAAGGTAATTAAAAATTGTCTATTGCACAGCTTTGTTTAATGGTGATATTTTTCATTGTTGATAATGGTAAATGCACGATACAATTGCTCGGTAAAAACAAGTCTTACAAGCTGGTGTGAGAATGTCATTTGCGACAGTGAGAGAACGAAATCGCACTTTTTGCGGAAATCGTTTGTTACACCGTAAGCACCGCCGATTACGAAAGCGATGTTTTTGTGGCTTGCAATCATCAGTTCATTTATTTTACCGGCAAACTTTACCGAAGTCATTTCTTTTCCGTTTTCATCGAGTAGGATAACATAATTATATTTTTTGGTTACTTCAGCCAGCAGGTCTGATTCTTTTTCCTTTAATGTTTCGGGAGGCAGTTTGTTTAATTTTGACGGCAAAGCGTAAGTTTCTATTGAGAACTTTACATAGCGGTTTATTCTTTTGCTGTAGTCTTCCACACCTTTTTCTATATAGTCAAAAAAAGTTTTCCCGATTTGTATAAGAGTGATATTCATATGTGTTTTATTTTTTGCAAAAACATTCTATCCAATATGGACCTAATCCAGGTTGATGTCGAAAGTAAAGACTATCATTATTTATTTTCAAAGCCGGCGGATGATAATCTGATGTTGAGATTAATTTATTATTTACATATTTGAATGAAAAGTTTTCATTTGAATAAGGTGGGGTAAAAGTAATATCAACAATAGAATCTTGTTCTGCTGGTGTAACGGTAATTGTTACATTGGACGTATCGCGACCATAACCAACAATTGTGTCAACCCAATAAGTATCTATCCTAATCCCAATATATTTACCGGTAATTTTTTCCCGATAATCTGATGTTTCTATAAACTCTTTTTTACAAGAGATTAAGCCAAGTAATACTACAAATAAGAATAAACTTCTCTTCATTTTTTTATTTAATAGTTTTCTTTAGTTTTTTTTAATATTCTCTTCTGTTTTTTATTGCATCACAGTAGTAAAATCGCACATTAGTAACTTTTTGAAATTTTTCTTAAAACTTTATATAAATAATCTGTATCCATGTATTAAATTCATTCTACTTTGCGAATAACAATAAGTATATGGTTCGTATTATTGCTTTTAACTCGTCAGATTATGTTCTTATGACAAAAATAGTAAAATTTCGGAGTCTTTTAATTTTTCGTTTGTAAAACAAAAAGACTTTTATAGAATGCGTAATTTAGGTTAAAAAGAAAAGTTCGATTTACAGGATATGAAATTATGCATGTAACTTTGAATATCCTTTTATATTTCCAGATTCATAAATTATTTATAAGCTAAAAAGGCTGCCTGCATGCAGCAAACAGCCTTTCTACCTCAAAACTTTAATGGGTTATTTTATTTCTTTTCGTTTTCTCTATACAAAAATTTATCTCCGGTTTCTTTTACAATTCTTCTGTACCATTCATCACCGTAACCGGGTTGTTCAAGCTTAGGTGTAACATATTTGTAACCTTCTTTCGGTTCGGCTTTTTCCTTGATATTGCCGTCCATATACTTCATAAACAAGTAATGATAAAAATCCCTCCAGTGATAAACCAAATTATCGGCATTTTCGCAAGAGAATTTTGTAAGGAAATCTATTGCCGCTTTTTTGTCTTTTTTGTATAATTTTAAAGCACCTTCGTCAATTCCGGCTACATAGTTTACAAACTTGCCTTCCAACATTTGTTGTTCCTTTCTTATTTCGGGAATTATGTAATCGTAACGCAAGTAAGCAAAATTCGATACTTGGTTGAATACCCAAAAAGCGGCGTCATCAGACCATTCCATCATACTGCCGTTACCCACCTCGTATGTATGCGGTACTTTGGTAATGCTTGTGTAAATAGGAGTATAAACCGTGCTGTAAGTGTCGTCCACTCCAAACCAAATAATTCCGCCTATTTCCCTCGGCAACCAACTACGCATTTGTGCTACAAAAGAGAACCCCGTTTGTTGTGTGGAAACGGCTCTTTCGTTAAAATATTTTTTGTCGTCAACTTTCCAAACCAAAGGTCTCCATCTGTACGGGCAATGAAATGGACCGGCACCAACATCTTTTGTCATATCCATATCTGTTCCTTCAAAGTGGTCGCGCATTACTTCCATAATATCCCTTACGCTCAATTTTTTGCGTGGTTTTACCCAAAGCGGCATTCTGTTTTTCAAATTAAAGCCCATTGCATAATCTTTGTATTTGTCCAAGCCGTCTGCTACTTTTCTGAACATCGACCAAACCCTTGCTTCGCAAAATCTTGCTCCACCGAAATCAACAGGTGCATATACATCGGAAAAACTGAAATCTTTGTCTTTCCCGTTGAACCAACCTTTTTTGCGTGCAAATTCAATCACATCGGGAGAGTTGAAACAAGTTGCATTCGGGTCGTCCCACTT
>JALWKH010000035.1 GCA_026996635.1 Bacteroidales bacterium
GTACCAACTAAGAATATTATACTAATATTACGCATCGTTTTTTTATTATTTAAAGGTTATTTATTTTCTACTTAAACTTATATTTCACTCCGTATTCTTCTAATTCTTTCAGGAATTTAATGAGTTCGGGCGTTGCGGCGAATGTTTTGTCCACATAGGCAAGGCGTAGTTTTTCGTTTCCGCCATTGTAAACCAGAAAGTACAGCTTGATGCCGCCGTTTTTCATAGACTTCAGTTGCTTGAGTTTTTCGAGCAAATCTTCGTTTAGCGCATTTACGGGCAAGTAAATAAAGAGTTCCTTGCTGAAGGTTTTTATAAATTCTTTCACCGGATCAATTCTGTCAACAACTACTCTTGCACTTTCCACATCTTTTTGGTTTTTAAAGTTTTCAATGTGGAACTCTATCGATACAACTTTATTTTCTATGCGGGACAAGTCGGTTAAGTTCAGCTTTTCGACATCATTAAAAATAGGAAAAACGTGTCTGTTTGAGTAATCTTCCAAATCAAGGCTTACATAAACCTTGTCGTTGCGTGTTTTTTTCTTTTTCGCCTCGGTTACAAAAGCAAAAATGTGAAACCTCTTGTTTTTGTTTTCTTCCACTTCTTCAAAAATCTCGAGCGTTTGGTTTGAGAATTCGTCAATCAGCGGTTTGTATTCATCAAGCGGATGGTCGGACAAATAAAGTCCCAGTTTGTTTGCTTCTTTGCTGAGCTTGGTAACTTTATCCGGCTTTGAACATTGTTCGCTATCTTCGGGCAAATCGGGTCTTTTTACCATAACTTCCTCAACATCACCGAACAGGGAAGTGCTTACCGATGCTTTGTTTTTTTGGAAGTTGTTGCTGTAATCTATCAATGCTTCAATGAAGGTTTGACCGTTGCTTCCCGGACAGAAATATTTATACCTGTCTATGCCGAATCCGTCAAATGCACCTGCTTCTGCAAGTGCTTCAAGGTTTTTCTTGTTAACTATTTGTATTTTAACCCTTTCCACAAAGTCAAAAATATCTTTGTACTTACCGTTTCTTTCTCGTTCCTCGATTATTTCTTTGGCTGCGTTTTCGCCTACATCTTTTATGGCATTCAGACCAAAGCGAATTTCGCCTTTTTCATTCAGTGAAAAATCTATACCGCTTTCGTTTACATCGGGTCCCAGAACTTTTATACCGTTGTGTTTGGCATCGCTGATAAATTTTTTAATGGAATCAATATCGCTTTTTGATTTGTTGAATACTGCCACATAAAATTCTGCAGGATAATGAGCTTTAAGGTAAGCCGTTTGATAAGCAATATAGGCATAACAAGTGGAGTGCGATTTGTTGAATGCGTAGCGGGCGAATTTTTCCCAGTCGTTCCATATTTTTTCAAGGATTTTTTTGTCGTGTCCACGATCGATAGCTCCTTTCATAAACTCTTCTTTGAGTTTTGCCATAAGGTCTAGTTTCTTCTTCCCCATTGCCTTACGCAAAGTGTCGGCTTGCCCTTTAGTAAAACCCGCCAGCTCTTGCGAAAGTAACATAAGCTGCTCCTGATACACCGTAATACCGTAAGTTTCTTTCAGGTATTTTTCCATTACGGGAATATCGTAAGTAATCTTTTCTTTACCGAACTTCCTGTTGATGTAGTTGGGAATGTATTCCATTGGTCCCGGGCGGTACAAAGCGTTCATTGCAATTAAGTCTTCGAGCCGGTTGGGTTTGAGTTGCTTAAGGTATTTCCTCATACCGTCGCTTTCAAACTGGAACACCCCGACAGTGTTTCCTTTACTAAACAATTCGTAAGTTTTTTCATCATCCAGCGGTATTTTGTCAATATCCAAGTCGTGAGTTTTCTGTCTTGCAAGTCTTAAAGCGTGGCGGATAATGGTAAGTGTTTTTAAGCCGAGAAAGTCCATTTTGAGCATACCGCAAGCCTCTGCATCAGGACCTTCAAATTGGGTAACATTCAGTACCGTTTCGTCTTTTTCCTTTTTCAGCGGTATATAATTCCTCAAATCTTCCTTACCGATAATCACACCGCAGGCGTGTATGCCCGTTTGTCGCACAGAACCTTCCAGTTTTTCGGCAATTTCGAGCACTTTTGCAATTTCCTGCGATTGTTTCTTTTCGGCTTCAAACTCTTTAACATCCTTTATTTTTTGACCTACGCCCACCATTTTTGCCAATTTGTTGGCAATGGAAAGCGGCAGCCTCCTAACCCTTGCAACATCACGAATAGCCATTTTTGCCGCCATTGTGCCGAATGTAATCAGGTGGGCTACATTATAATTACCGTATTTTTCTGCCACATACCTTAACACTTCATCACGCCCTTCGTCGTCAAAGTCCACATCAATATCAGGCAGGCTTATACGCTCGGGATTGAGGAATCTTTCGAACAGCAAACCGTACTTAATAGGGTCCATTTGCGTAATTTCAAGGCAATACGCTACTGCCGAACCTGCTGCACTTCCCCGTCCCGGACCAACGGACACTCCCATTTCGCGTGCCTTCTTTATAAAATCCCAAACTATGATAAAGTAACCCGGATAGCCCATTCCTATGATTGTGTCCAATTCAAATTGAATCCTCTCGCGGACTTCATCACTCATATTTTCACCGTAACGCTTTTTGGCTCCTTCCCAAACTATATGCCTCAAATAATCAGCGTCATTATCAAAACCTTCGGGCAGTGGGAAAGCAGGCATTATCGGGTCGTGATTGAGTTCAAACACTTCAACTTTGTCAACAATTTCTTGTGTGTTTTCCAGAGCTTCGGGAATGTCGCCGAACATTTCCAACATTTCGTCGGCTGTCTTCAGATATTCTTGTTGCGTGTATCTAAGCCTGTCATCATCATCAATAAACGATCCCGTGTTTGTTGCTATCAAGTGGTCGTGAGCTTCCGCATCTTCTTTGTTGGCAAAGTGCACATCGTTTGTGGCAATGAGTTTAATATTGTGCTTACGGGCAAGTTCTATCAATTTTTCATTTACGATTTTTTGGTTTTCGTAAACTTCGGCATCCTTACCCGGTACCTCCGATTTATGAAGCATCAACTCAAGGTAAAAATCATCACCGAAAAGTTCTTTGTATTTAAGCGTAAGTTGTTCTGCTTTTTCGTAATTTTTTTCAAGAATGGCTTGTGGTATTTCACCTGCGAGACAAGCACTGCCGGCAATAAGTCCTTCGTGGTATTTTTCAAGAAGTTCCCAGTCGATACGCGGCTTAGAATAAAAGCCTTCGAGATAGCCGTCGGAAACCAGCCTTATCAGGTTTTTGTATCCTGTGGGGTTTTTTGCGAGCAGGATCAGGTGGTTATATTCCTTTTTGCCTTTAGTGCGGGTACGGTTGTGCCTGTCTGCGGCAAGGTACATTTCACAGCCGAGAATAGGTTTTATGCCGTGCTTTTTTGCAGCATCGTGGAACTTCTTTATACCGAACATATTTCCGTGATCGGTAAGGGCAAGTGCTTCCATTCCGTTTTCAACGGCTTTTTTCACCAATGTTTCGGGAGATGAAGCTCCGTCAAGTATGGAAAAATAACTGTGTACGTGTAGATGTGTGAATTTCATAGTGCTTTAAATTTTTTACCAAAATTAAAGTTTTTGTCCTCTCCCGGAAAAAATTGAAAGGTATTTCTATGAACAAATTACAACGACTTTTTATGTGTATGTTGATAAAAATGCGAAAATATTGCAGAATACAAAAGTTAAAGGAGACAAAATGTCCGATAATTTTCCTGTGGTATTTTTTTTGATTAAATTTACGGAAAAAAATAAAGGTTATGAGAAATTTAGAAAACAAAGCACTTACATTACAAGAAAAGTTGGTAGAACTGTTAAGGGTAAAGGAAGAACCGGCTGTTTCTATCATCTTATATAATGAAGCACCGAGTCCGAGAAACGAAAAATTCCAAATTGCGCTGAAAGATGCCATAAAAGAAGCGGTAAAAAAACTTGAAGAACAAGGCTATGACAAAAGACTTGTGCGTGAGTTGGAAGAAAAGATGACCAAACTCGAAGAAAAGGTTTATTATGAAAATATCTCCAAATCTCTGGTAATGTTTGTATCTCCTCATTACGAGGAAATTTTGGATATACCGTTCAAAGTTGAAAACAAGATAATCGTTGATAATTCTTTCGAAACACGTGATTTGCTCCGTACTGTAAACAGGCTGTTTAAATACGATGTTATACTGTTAAGCAAGAAAAAAACAAGGTTTTTCAACGGATTTCACGATGTTTTGATGGAAATACCCAATTCGGATATTCCCGAAGGAATGGAATTTTACCTTGAAAGCAGGGTAAATATGAAAGATGATCCTGGTAAGGCGGAATCCGAAGCTATGAGGCTTTATGTACTGGATGTTGACAAGTTTTTGAGAACTTACACAGATATGCACACTCCTTTGATTGTAATAGGAGACAAAAAGCTTGTTTCATACTTCAAAAACAATACGAAAAGACCTGCCAAGATTTTGGATGAAATATACGGAAGTTACGATGATGCAAGATTAAGCGAAATAGAAAAGAAAGTTACCGAAAAACTTCAAGAATACATTTCAAAGCGTGACGACGAACTTCTTGAAAGGGTTCAACCGGATATCGACAGATACAGCTATGTTTCGGGACTTCAAGAAGCTTGGGAAATAGCGGCAATGAAAGAAGCCCGCATTATGCTTGTTGAACAAGGATACAAAGTTGAAGGATACAGCATAAACAACGGACTGTTCTTGGTATTTGACAAGCCCGAAAACGGAGAATATGAATATCATGCCGATGTTGTTGACGATTTGGCCGAAATGGTATTGTTGCAAGGTGGTGAAGTTTATTTCCTCTCACCCGGCAAACTTGAAAAATATGATAAGATATTGATAACAACGAGGGTTTAATCTGTCTCGGGCTTTATCCTATCTTTGCAAAAAAGGAGGCTTGCCAAATGGGGCAAATCTCCTTTTGTATTTATAAGCTATCGGGTGTTAAAATTTAACGACCAGATTTACAAAGAATTCCCTACCCGGTCCGGGTTGATATGAATTGCCGTCGGGATCGGGTTCGGTAAAAGCAATATAGTTTTCGTTTGCAATATTTCTAACCGACAAACTTAATTCACCGTTAATATTCTTAATCTGCCAGTCGTATGCTGCTTTGGCATTGAATAAAGTATAACCTTTTTGCCAATTTTGGTAAACTGCAGGATCTAATTTGCCGAAGTAAGCATCTGGGTCTGTGTAAATAGCCCATTCAGACTGGTAATTTGTACTTATGCCGAATTTGAAATTTTTGTTTATCCTGTATTTTAGTTCGGCAAACAGTTGATGTTTCGGGCAGTTCGGCAAGTATTGTCCGCTTTGTGGAGGTTTTGTAAGAACATAATTCGTATCCGTGTAAATAGGGTCTATTTGTGCGGAAGTATATCTGAAGTCGGAATAAGTATAAGCTATTTGCAAATTCAAATTACGCAAAATGTTCACCGAAAAATATGTTTCCAATCCGTAACGCCTGCTATTGCCTGCATTACCGTAAAAAACTTCCTGGTTGCCGCGCCCCGATTGTTTAAACCTGAAAAAATCATTTGTTGTGTACATCAAAAAGCCTGTTATGTCGTAATACATCTTTTTAAACAATGTGCCCCTTGTTCCTGCTTCGTAACATTCCGAAGTAGCAGGTTTCAGATGGGTGTTAAAACCTGAATACCCCACCGGATTAGATGCCAATTCTTCTACAGACGGCGGCAAAAAACCTTGACTGTAGTTGGCAAACACGGTAATTGCATCCGATACATTATAACTTATGCCTGTTCTAAAAGTTGTGTGTGTAAAATCCATATCGGTTGTGGCTGTATCAATACCCAACATTTTGTTTGTCAGCTTGTTGTAGATGTTATCCTGCCTGATATTTGCTATAAAGTTGAATTTGTCGAGTTCAAATCTGTAGAAAGCATACACGCCTGTGCTATATTGATTTATCAGGTTGTTTGCCAGCAGTGAATCTGTTTCGATATTTGTTTCGTCTGTGCTTTCTACGCGGTTGGTATCAGGTGCACTTTGCAATTTGTATAAATTGATTTTTTGGAATTTCACATCGCTGCCGAAGCCGAAATGATGCGTTATGTTATTTTGTTTGAATGAGATGTTATATTGCAATCCTAATCCCGGGTCCGTGTAATTTCTGTACCCTGCATATTTGTTGCTGGTCTCTTTGTACTTCCATGTTCTATAGTAAGCGTAAGCTTTTATGCTTTGTGAATTGTTTATTTTGTAGTTTCCTGTTATTCCCCAAGTAGTCCTGTTGGTCTTTAGGTATTCGTTATAAGGGTTGGCATCGGGATTTGCTTGCCTTGGATTACTCAATTGACTTAGGTTTAAGCCTTCGGGGTTTTGGTGGAAATAATCTGTATGGGAAATTATTTGTGTCAATTTTAATTTTTCCGAAGGTGTGAAATTCAGTTTTTCATAAATGTTATTGGCCCAAAATGCTTGGTGGTCTCTGAATCCGTTTCCTGCCGAATGTGATATGTTTACATTGTAATTGATTGAATTTGAAGTTCCGCCGATTTCCGCCAGTGTTTTACGAAAACCATATGATCCGAAATGTTGGCTGATTTTTACTCCCAATGGTTTTTGGGGTCCGTTATCGGTAATAATATTTATTACACCGGCTGCAGCACCGCTTCCGTACATACTTGCTGCGGGACCTCTTATCACTTCTATTCTCTTTACGTTTTCCCAATCTACATCAAATAGGTCGGGATCAAACCCTGATGGGTCATTAAGCGGAATTCCGTCCAACAAAACCCCTATTCCGCGGAGTCCTTTTTCTGTCAATATACCTTGCCCGCGAATTGATATGTGTACACGTTCGCCGTCATGCGGATTTTCCACCCTCACTCCGGGGACAAGACTTAACGCTTCATCTGCCGCTATAGATTTAGGCATAAAATTGAGTTCGTTTTGCGATACCAAAGAAATAGCACCGGGATTATTTTTAATTTTTATGGGTGTTCTGTTTGCCGTTATTACTATCTCATTGAGTTTCTTAACAGTATCTTGTTTCGTGTTTTGTGCTTTTAAGTCATAAATGCTGAAAAACACTAAAATTATGTATATAAACTTTTTCATTTTCCAATAGTTTTAAATAACATTAATAAATTGATTTACAATAAATAGAATTACACTTTTGCGTAAAAACAATAAATTGGCAAAAGTGCTTTTGCAAATTGGGGGACAGAAATAAAACTTCTGCCGGATAAAAATTGATATTTTGCTACAATTAAGCTTGTGGCGGTGGTGTGTCTAAATCATCATAGACAGAAGTGTAAAATTTAGCGGGGATAATAAAAATAACCTTACTTTCAGTTAAATTTCCGTAAAAAGCGTGGCTCTCCGGTATATATTGCATTGAAATAATCTTAACTATAATTTTTAAAGAATTTTTATGGTCTCTATTTGTTCTTGTGAAATTGTCAATAAGTTGCTTTTCTTTGGTGTCGTCTATACAATAGAATATGGTTTTATTCCCTTTTTTTGCTGTGTAAACAATGTCATACATGTGAAAGTTAAGCGAAAATTCTTTGACCGGTTCAATCCATTTTATGGCTTTATTGATCGCATCAACGGCAATTAAAGCATCTTTGTAAATACCTTCCGTAATACTGTGTTTTACTTCTGCTTTTACTCGATATTGCAGAAGTTTGAAATACCAAAATGAAAGTAAGTTCACCAGAGTTAAAAGCAATAATATAAAAGCAGATACCTTTTTCATCACTTGGTTTAAGGGTTGTAAATGTAATTATTTTTTCGATGATGAAATTAATTTTGCTTAATTTTTCTTGTTTATTTGTTTAAAATTGTTTTATTTTGTAAAGTGCCAAATAAAAAAATAAAGCTATGATACGGAAAATAATCATATATGCTATGATAATTGTATTGGGCAAAACCGGTTTTGCCCAATACACCTTTCCGCCTGCAAACGGGGAGTGGATACAATGGG
>JALWKH010000036.1 GCA_026996635.1 Bacteroidales bacterium
AAATATTCGTTTTTGTTAATCTTAAGTATAATCCCAAATTATTTATACCTTTATGGCAAATATTTGAGATATGGCTGTTGAAATAAAAGAAGTTGAAAGCAAAAAAGACATAAAGAACTTCGTAAACTTTCAGTTTGATTTATACAAAGACGAAAAAAAATGGGTTCCGCCCATAAAGTCGGACGAAATAAAAGCGCTGATTCCCGAATACAATCCCGCTTTTAAGTTTTGTGATGCTAAATTTTATTTGGCGTACAAAAACGGTAAAATTGCAGGCAGGGTAGGTGCAATAATCAATAATGCGTATAATGAAAAGACGGGTGAAAAGTATGTGAGGATTTCACGTATTGAATTCATCGATGACGAAGAAGTGTTTGATGCACTGATAAACAAAGTGATAGAGTTTGGCAAGAGTAAGGGAATGACCAAAATCCACGGCCCACTCGGTTTTACTAATCTCGACACTCAAGGTATGCTTATCGAAGGTTTTGAGTATTTGCCTTCCATTGCATCCGTGTATCACAAAAGTTATTATAAAAAGCATTTTGACCGCTTGGGATTTGAAAAAGAAATAGACTGGGTTGAGTTCAGGCTTACTCTTGTGGAACAAGCCATAACCAAAGCAAAACGCGGTGCCGACTTGCTCAAGCGACGTTATGGTTTCAAGGTGTTGAGGTTTACGGATAGGAAAGAAATGTTGAAATATGCTCCGAAGATTTTTGAAATATTGAACGATGCTTTTTCCGATTTGCCGTTTGTGGTGCCTTTCGACAAGGAAATGGCGGATTTTTATACCAAAAAATATTTCAGCATCCTGAATCCGTCTTATGTCAGGGTAGTGCTCAGTAAAGATGATGAAGTGATAGGTTTTATTGTCGGGTTACCGTCACTGTCGGAAGCTATGCAAAAAGCCAAAGGCAGGCTGTTCCCGTTCGGGTTTATTCATATTCTTAAAGCATTGAAACATCCCAAAGTAATAGATCTGTTGCTTACCGGAGTGGCAAAAGAGTACCATAATAGCGGTGTTGCAGTTATGCTTTTTGCCGATTTGCAAGACCAAATGATAAAAGAAGGTATCTACACAATGGAAACAACGGGTGTATTTGAAACAAACGGCAATGTAATATCAAACTGGAAAAATTACGACCACATCCAGCACAAAAGAAGAAGATGCTTTATTAAAGACATTTAATCTATTATCACACCGTCTTTTATGTGAAAGATTTTGTCGGTTGATTTGGCAAGGTCAAAGTTGTGGGTAACTATAATTATTGTTTGGTTGAATTCTTTTTGTAAGTTTTTGAAGAGAGAGAAAATTTCCGCCGTGTTGTGTGAATCCAGGTTGCCGGTTGGCTCGTCAGCAAGCAAGATAGACGGTTTTGTGATAATAGCCCTTGCTATTGCGACCCTTTGTTTTTCGCCGCCGCTCAGTTGGTTGGGTTTATGATGCAATCTGTTTTCCAATCCCAGGTAGCTCAAAATTTCTTTTGCTTCTTTTTCGGCATCTTTTCTTTTAATGCGTTGGATAAGCAGAGGCATCATTGCATTTTCCAAGGCGGTAAATTCCGGCAGTAAGTGATGAAATTGAAAAACAAAGCCTATTTCCCGATTGCGGAATTTAGATAATTCCTTGTCTTTAAGGTTTTTAATGTCAACACCGTTAATTATTACTTTACCTTCGTCAAAGTTTATGAGTGTACCTATGATTTGGAGAAGTGTAGTTTTGCCTGCACCGCTGGCACCAACAATTGAAACGAATTCGCCTTTTTTTACAGAAAGGGAAATGCCCTTGAGAACTTGAAGTTGCCCGTATGATTTTTTTACACCGGTTAATTCAACCATTTTATTCCGTTAATGTATCGGGTGTATTCCCGCGAATAATACCACGCTTGGAATTTCTGATGAAATTGATAATCTCGTCTCTTTCCACACTCACTTTCAGGTTTACTTCGATGTATTCCAACGCTTGGCTAACATTCATATTACTGTTGTAGATAAACCTGTAAATATCTTGGATTTCGTTTATTTTTTCGATAGTGAAGTTCCTGCGGCGCAATCCGATTGAATTAACACCTTCGTATCTTAAAGGTTCCCTGCCGGCTTTGATGTATGGGGGAACGTCTTTTCTAACGAGTGAACCGCCTGAAATAATGCTGTGTTTCCCAATGCGGACAAATTGGTGTATAGCGGAAGAACCGCCGATGATTGCCCATTCGTCTATTTCCACTTCACCGGCAATTTGCACATTGTTAACGATGATTGCATGGTCTTTTACCACACAGTCGTGAGCTACATGGACATAAGCCATTAGCAATACATTGGAACCTACAACTGTTTTGCCTTTCGACTTTGTACCTTTGTTTACCGTTACAAATTCGCGGATAGTTGTGTTGTCTCCTATTTCCACATAGGTTTCCTCACCTTGGTATTTCAAATCTTGGGGAATAGCGGAAATAACTGCACCGGGAAAAATTTTACAGTTTTTGCCTATCCTGGCACCTGACATAATAACCGCATTACTGCCAATCCATGTCCCTTCTTCAATAACAACATCCTTGTCAATGGTTACAAACGGATCAATTACAACATTTTCCGCTATTTTGGCATCCGGATGAATATATGCTAAAGGTTGTTTCATAAATTACTTTGCTTTTACTGGTTTTCTGCTTATCATTGCTGTGAGTTCACCTTCTATAACGAGTTGTCCGTTTACAAATCCTTCTCCTTTCATTGTTGCAATGCCTCTCTTAATCGGAGATATGAGTTCCAGCCTGAAAACAAGCGTGTCTCCCGGTACAACTTTTTTCTTAAATTTAACTTTATCAACTTTTAAGAAATATGTTAAATAATTTTCGGGATTATCCACAGCTTCCAGCAATAAAATTCCTCCCGTTTGTGCCATTGCTTCTATCTGGAGAACACCCGGCATAACAGGTTCGTCGGGGAAATGGCCAACAAAAAACGCTTCATTCATTGTTACATTCTTCATTCCGATAACAACATTGTCGGTCATCTCCAATATCTTATCTACAAGTAGGAATGGAGGTCTGTGTGGCAATATCTTTTTAATGTCGTTTATGTCAAAAACAGGATCCTTGCTTAAATCAACTTCAAAAGGCAATTTCCTTGCTTGTTCTTTTTCGTAAATATCCAATAATTTACGTCCGAATTCTATATTTACCGTATGTCCCGGCTTCATTGCTATAATTCTGGCTTTCAGACGTTTGCCAAGTAATGCGAGGTCGCCGATTAAATCTAATAGTTTATGACGAGCAGGTTCGTTAGGATAATGTAATTCTACATTATTCAATATTCCCCTGTGTGGAGCTATGTCTAAATGTGGTTTATGGAATAAATCGGCAATTCTGTCTACTTCTTCTTTAGAAACTTCATTATCAAGAATAACTATGGCATTATCTACATCACCGCCTTTTATAAGGTTCTTTTTATACAAGTATTCAAGTTCTCTGAAAAATACAAAAGTCCGTGCTTTGGAAATTTCTTGGGGATAGTCTTTTATATTGTTCAAAATTGCATATTGGTTGGCAATTACGGTTGAATTATAGTCAATAAGAACGTTTACGCTGAATTTTTCATCGGGGATAGCTATTAGTTCGATGTTTTGTTCTTTGTTGGTATATCTTATAATTCTGGAAAGGGTGAAAAATTTTGCAGGTTCCGATTGCTCTTTTATTCCTACGCTCAAGATTTTTTCAACAAATGGATAAGCACTTCCATCCATTATTGGTATTTCCGGGCCGTTTACTTCTATTAGGGCATTGTCGATTTGACAACCGTAAAGGGCAGACATTAAATGCTCTACCGTAGCAACGGAATAGTCTTTGTTTTTTAATATTGTTCCCCTTTCTGTATGAGTAACATATTTAATGTTTGCAGGTATCAAGGCATTGTCTCCTAAATCGGTTCTTTTGAAAACAATACCGTGATTTGGAGGTGCAGGTAAGACTTTGATTTTGGTTTTTACACCGTAGTGTAAGCCCACTCCTTCTAATTCAAAAGCTTCTTTAATAGTGTTTTGATATTCCATAATATGTTAAAATTGTTATATTTTTCGGCAAAGCAAAATTACAATTTATATTTTATATGGCTGTCTTATTTGCCCAATTTTTTGGTAAACACGGTGATAGATTGGAAGATATAAGGGTGTAGTAAGTGTTTTATTCAGTACCTTTTATCATTGGTACAAAAAGGAATGTCCCGAATGTTTCTTCTTTAATTTTACCTTTCTTTTTAGTGAATTTTGTCATTATTTGGTAGTTATCTCCCACAGGTGCTACCAGCAATCCGTTCTCTCCCAGTTGATCAAAAAGTGTTTGGGGTATTTCTTTTATTGCCGCTGTTATGATAATCCTGTCAAACGGTGCTTCATCGGGAATACCTTTGTATCCGTCACCGTAATAGCAATAAATTTTTGGATGAACCGGGAAAAACTCCAGAAGTTTTTCTTGTTGTAACAATTCCGATGTTTCTACATAAAGTTCTTTATGTCTTTCTATTGTATGTACTTCTGCACCGAGAAATGCCAATACTGCGGCTTGGTAACCCGAACCTGTTCCGATTTCAAGCACTTTTTTGCCTTTGACGGGCATTAGCAATTCTGTTTGGAAAGCTACTGTGTAAGGTTGTGAGATGGTTTGATCTTTATCTATTGGCAAGGGTCTGTTTTCATAAGCCCTGTCGGCATAAGATATGTTTACAAAAAAATGCCTCGGAAGCGTTTTTATTGCTTCCAAGACATTTGGGTCTTTTATTCCTTGGTTTTCAATTTCTTTTACAAGCTGTTCGCGGGCACCCCTGTAGTGTGGTTTGTCTTCCCACTCGCGTATTATCATTTTCCGGAAAATTCTTTGTTAAATTCAATGGCTTTTTTTACCATATTTTTTGAACCTACATAAAACGGCACTCTTTGATGCAATTCTGTAGGTTTAATGTCCATTATCCTGTTCCCGTTTCCGTCCACTGCCATTCCGCCTGCTTGTTCGGCTATAAAAGCAATCGGGTTGCATTCATACAGCAACCTTAATTTTCCGTTAGGTGCTTTATCAGTTTCGGGATATATAAAAATTCCACCTTTTAGCAAGTTCCTGTGAAAATCTGCCACGAGAGATCCTATATATCTTAAGCTGTAAGGTCTTTTGGTTGCCTTGTCGGTTTCTTGGCAGTATTGTATGTATCTTCTTACGCCTTCGGGGAATTGGAAATAATTACCTTGATTTATTGAGTAAATTTTACCGTCTTCAGGTGTTTTTACAACTTCTTCGGTCAAACAGAATTCGCCGATTGAGGGATCAAGAGTAAAACTTGTTGCTCCCAGTCCGGTTGTGTAAACAAGCATTGTGGAGCTTCCGTAAATTATGTATCCTGCTGCAACTTGTTTATTACCGGGTTGCAAAAAGTCTTCTTTGGTAACCGGCTTGCCCGGTTCGGATACTCTCCTGTAAATTGAAAATATTGTTCCTATTGATACATTTACATCTATGTTTGATGAACCGTCCAATGGATCCATACAAACTACATATTTGCCGTTAAGAGACATTTCGTCATCCAAAATTACAATGTCATCATTTTCTTCCGAGGCTATTCCTGCACATATACCTGTGCTTTTGAGGGCGGCAATAAATTGATCATTAGCATATACATCCAGCTTTTTCACTTCTTCGCCTTGTACGTTTACATCTCCGGTTTCTCCCAAAATATCAATAAGACCTGCTTTGTTTACTTCACGGCTAACGATTTTTGCCGCTACTCCAATGTGCATTAATAACCTGGACAAATCACCTTTGGCATACGGAAATGCCGATTGTCTTTGAATAATAATTTCATCAAGTGTATATACTTTCATTGTAAAACGCTTTTAAAAAAATGTTAAATCTGCCCGCAAATTACGAAACTTTTTTGATATTTGCAGTACAATAGATTGAAATATGAAAATTTTTAAGTTTGGCGGATCGTCTATTCATAATACATCGCATATCAGGAATTTCGGAGAAATAGTAAAACGATTTTCGGATGATGAAATTCTTATTGTAGCTTCGGCTATAGATAAAACTACCAATAACCTTGAACTTCTGCATAAGTATTATGTGGAGAATAAAGAAGAGTTGCTTAAAAAGCAATTTGACAGGATTAAGAAGTTTCATTACGGAATAATAGAGAACTTGTTTGATAAGAATGATAATCATACTGATTGCAAGTTGAAAATAGATACCGTTTTTTTTGAACTTGAGCAAAGATTATTTACTCCTTTTTCAGGTGATGAGGACAAAGAGTATGATGCAATTGTATCGTTCGGAGAATTGCTTTCTACAATAATTTTGAGTAAGTATTTGCAAAGTATCGGTGTTGATAATTTATGGCTTGATGCAAGAAGTGTGATAAAAACGGATGCAAATTACCGTGATGCTTACATTGTTTGGGACAAAACTGAAACGCTGATAAATAAGGCTGTTGATTTCGGTAAAACAAAGAAATATTTGACACAAGGGTTTATCGGTTCGGATGAAAACGGCAATACTACAACACTCGGCAGGGAAGGGTCGGATTTTACGGCTTCAATTTTCGGGTATGCTCTCGGTGCCGAAAGCGTAACAGTGTGGAAAGATGTTGACGGTGTGTTTAATAAAGATCCGCACAAATACAGTGATGCCAAAAAAATAGAAGAGTTGTCGTATCACGAAACCATAGAGCTTTCATATTACGGGGCGCAAGTGATTCACCCGAAAACAATTAAGCCGTTGCAAAACAAAAAAATTCCGCTTTTTGTCAAATCATTTTACAAACCTGACGAAAAAGGGACTTTGATTTATACGGAAAACCAAAAAAACTTACCGCCAATTTTCATTGAAAAACAAAACCAGACTTTGCTTACCATTTATCCGTTGGACTTTTCTTTTATCGTGGAAAAGCATCTGGAAAGACTGTTTTTTTTGCTGGCAAAGTATAAGATAAAGACATCTTTGTTGCAGCACAGTGCCATTAGTTTTTCTATTGTGTTTAACGACAATTACAAAACATTTCCCGATTTGGTTGAGGAACTGAAAAAGGAATTTAAAGTGCTGTATAATACCGGATTAACGCTTGTTACCATTAGGCATTATACTGATGAACTTTTGGCGGAAATTACATCGGGTAAAGAAATTTTTATAGAACAAAAAACCAGAAAGACCGCAAGGTTTGTGCTAAAGTAGAATATTTATATACTTGTACTTGTGTTTTCGGGTAACAAAAGAAATAAATAATGTAAATTTGTAGAAAAGTGATTAAATGAATACTAAACATAAAGTGATATTCGGTAACTCAATGAGTATGATAGAAATACCTGACGAAAATATTCATTTAATAGTTACTTCACCTCCTTATTTTAATGCACCTTTTGATTACAAAGACCTTTTCGAAAGTTATGACCAATATCTCGGAGTATTGAAAAAAGTAGCAAAAGAATCTTTTCGTGTTTTGCAACAAGGAAGAATTTTTGCTTTGAATATTGACGATATGCTTGTTGATGGCGTAAAATATCCTATCACGGCAGATGCTGTTAAAATTTTTCAAAAAGCAGGTTTCAGATACAGAGATAAAATTATTTGGAAAAAACCGGACGGATATTTACGAATTAGCAAACGCAGTGGAGTATTGCTGCAGAATCCTTATCCAATGTATTTTTATCCCGATAATCTGTTGGAAAGCATTATTATTTTTCAAAAGGGAAAATTCAATTATCGTTCTATCTCAAAAGAAATCAAAGAAAGATCAAAAATTGACAAAAAAGAATTTCAGAACAATAATTGGCATAAAACCTTATGGGAAATGACAAATGTTTTGCCCGGCTCAAAACTTGAAAAGGGTGTAGCCGCTTTCCCTGATGAATTACCTTATCGCCTGATAAAATTGTTTTCGTATGTTGGTGAAACGGTTCTTGATCCTTTTCTCGGTAGCGGAACAACAATGAAAATA